>JAKPKF010000296.1 GCA_029553845.1 bacterium
TCATGGAAAGGAGAATGTAGCTCTTACAGAGGAGATGGTACACGTTGCAACAGCTATTTTGGAACAGATCAATCCTCAGATGGTTACACAAATGATCGGTAAGATAGGAAACTTTAAAATCTATCAACAGGTATTTGATGTATACAGTAAGAAGAAAGATTATCAGACATCGGATGGAAAACCAAATATCAGGAAGATAAAGAAAGAAGCTGTAGACAAACTCATATCTGAACTTATCATCAGACAATCAGAAGGAAGCACAGAATTCCCTGATCTGCTTCAAGAGAACAACAGGACTAACATAAGAAGTTGGTGGCAGAAGATATTAGATTGGTTCAGGAGTTTATATAAGAAGAGTGATATTGATATATTTGAGGAAGCTGCTCAAAAGATAATAGGTGGAGAAGTTCAAGGTGAAATAAAAGGGGAAGGTGTGTTCTTTCAAGTAAAGAACGATATAGTAGATCAATTCTATAATAAATACCTTGACTATGACAAGAGACTTGATTTAGTTCCTGAAGATACTGTCAATAAAGTTGACAGACATTATACTCTTGACGGAGAGGGAATGATACCAACTGTTACCCAGAAAGTAAAAGGCAAACAGAGAATGCCTGAGAGGACTAAGACACAACAGAAAAGAGATGATCAAGCAAGAGATTGGGGTATAGCTGGTCATGCTTTCATACAGAATGATATGCTTGTCAATCTTATAGACAAAGATGGATATGCAAGGGAAACTCCTCTTGACAATGCTATTGATACAGTGCTAAGTACAGAAATACAGAACAAACTGAAGGCTTTTAATAGAGAACTAATAAAATCATTCAGACCTGGAACAAGATTTCTTGTAGAAACAAAAGTGGTGAATATAAGAGATAAGAAGAAACTTGCTTCTACAGTGGACTTCAAGGCTATTGAACCTACGGAGGATGGAAAGGATGTGAAGATACATACCCTTGACTGGAAGTTTATGGGTATTGATAAGAAAAGGGATGAGGATGTTCCTTGGTACAAACAAAAGGAATGGGTTCCTCAGATGGGTGAATATACAAGAATGGATTATGATACTTATGGAGTGAAGAGAGGTCAGATAGGGATGGCAAGAATGATACCTTTCCAACTTAATTATCAATATCTTGTTCCTTCTGATCCCAATAGTGCTTTATATCCTGGATCTATTGAGATAGGTAATCTTGATCCAAAGAAAGAACCAAAGTTATATCTTCTTCCTGTGCCTACTGATGTAGAATCTACAGGCAATACTGAAGTAGATAAATTAGTAGGTTCTCTCAATAGTTATTATAATAAACTTAGTAAGAAAAGAGTTTCTCCTGATGAGAAATATATTAAGAGGGCCCAATTACAAGAGCTTAGTAAGGCAATACGTTCATTAAGAATGCAACTTAACTTTGCTCCTCTGGTTAATGTGGGAGTTACATTCTTAAAGAATGCACAGAAATCTTTAGATACATTTAAAGGATTAGATTATTCAACTCTTACTGAAAAAGATATAAGGACTAAATTAGAGGAGCTTCTTGAATTAAAAGTAAGTGCAGAGAAATTTGCTAATATAGACAAGGTATTTCTTTCATATTTTCCCAAAGAAGGATTAGATGAGAAAGCTAAAAAGATATTCAATGGTCAAGGTGGTAATCCAGGATTAGACAAGATAGCATCTTCTACAGAAAGAATGATAAATGAAATTACAGAACTACAAAAAGAATATGTTGTCCATCTTGCTCTAAAAATGGAAGTAACTACGGAAGCCTATAAAGAGAGAGTGCTTGCTCCTGAGAAGGAAGTGAAAGGAATGTTTAAAACCCTGTCAGAGTTATCCCGTATTCCTTCAAAGATAGTTAATATAGCTGCTAATCTTGTTCTCAATGCAAGAAGCCTTATTAATATAGAAATGGGTAGATTAATGAAAGATCTTACAGATGTTCTTCTTCCATTAGAGGATTTAGCAAGAGCTGAAGGTAAGTCTGCTTTTGATTATATAGGAACTGTAGTAAATGGTGAACTTCGTCTTATACAGAAAATTGATAAATCTTTTTGGGAAGAACTTTCAAAAGCTAAATTAGCTAAGAATAGACAATTCTTATTAGATAATCTCAACATTGAAGAATATAATAAGTTAAAGGATGAAGCACTTAAAAAGGGAGAAGAACTTATAAATAATACAATATATTCTACAGAGGAGGCAGATAATGAAAAAAGACGGGAATTTGAATTAAAGAGTTTAAAGAATAGACTTGATATAGAAAGTAAGAATTTTGATGGTTATACTCATCCTCAGTTTGCTTATTTATTTAATAAGACTATGAGAGCTGATTTACATTACTCTCAGGAGTATAGACAACTTATGGCTAATGATAAAGCTTTTACTGTATGGAAATTCTTCTCATCCCTTAATGAGAGAGGAATAAGAAATGGATATCTATCTCATAAAGGAATGTCTTTCTTTGCTATGGTAGAGGCAAGTATGTTGCAAAGACTCTCTGTTACAAATAACATGATAAAGGAGTCTGGAGATATATTTAATGACCTATATACTGTAAGAATTAACGAACAGCAGGATTATGGGAAGATTGATAAGGAGACAGGTCTTCCTAAAAGAGAAATACCAAGACTATTCACCAAGACAGATAAGGAAGTTCATCAATTATCAAGAGATTTAACAAAGGTTGGTACTTTATGGATAAGAAGCTTATTAGAATATGAGAGTGCAAGACAGATGGAGGTTACTCTAAAGACATTGGAAGAAGTGGAAAGATCCAAAGGACATCTGATTGTTGATGAGCGTAATAGACCTATAGAAGAGAATGGAGAATTTAAAGTAGATAAGTCTTCCAACAAGAATGCTGAAATTGTTCAGAACATAATAGATGATAATATATACAGGCTTAGACAGGATTTAGGTTCAATAGGTAGGTCTACCCTTTCCTTTGTAGCAGAGAAAACATCGAAGGATCAGGAAACAGCAAATAAAAGAACTCTTTCTCTTGAGAAGGGGTTGAATAGTATGAATATCCTTACACAGGCTCTTGCCGTAGGATTGAAAGCAAGTATAATGGTTCCCAACTACTTTGGTCAGCATTTTCAATCCTTCATAAATAATGGGGGAATGTATAAATATGGTGAATATTATAAGAACCATATACGACTTATAGCTGGGAGACTCTCTACTGTAGAGAAAGGATTGATTGATATGTTTGTTCCCTTAAATGGAGATACGTCTATTGAAGAGAGACGAAAACTTGCTTTGAAACAAGGGTATATAAAGTGGCTGGGTACATGGACTGTACAGGATTTCATGCAATCTACAAACTACCTTCCTGAGAGACACCTTCAATTTACAAATGCTGATTCTCTTATACAGAATGCAATAGTAATAGATGGGAAGATAGTGAATGTAAGACAGTATTTGAAGGCTAAGGAGAGAGTGAAATACTCAATGACAGAGAGTGAGAGAAAGACTTTTGAAAAAGGATTTGAGGATAGGGTGAAGCAATTAAAAGAAACTAATTCTCTCATGAACGTAGCTAAAATCCAGGATGATAAGATAGTGATACCTGGAGTGAACGATGAAGAACTCGCTAAATTCAGAACTACAATAGTGGAATGGGGAAGAAATCTTAATGGTCAGATGAGTCAGGAGAATAAGGCTGGCTATAGGAGGGATGTATTATTAAGCTCATTTGCAATGTTTCGTAATTGGATACCAAAACAAGTAAGTGTACGTGCCCATGATATACAATATAATCTTGAAACTCATGATTGGGAGTATGGAAGAACAAGAGCCTTTGTAAAAGCCTATATTCAGGCTTGCAATGGAAACATCTCAAAAATGATGGATATTATGAATGGTACAGATAAAGGTCTTGCCATTATGGATGAAATGTTAGAAAGAAAAAGAGAAGACTATAAGAAGAAATTCGGAGTGGAACTTGAAATTACAAATGAAGAGTTCTATGATATGATGAGAAGAGCTCTATCCAATGAAATGAAGGAACTTGGAACTCTTCTTAGCCTACTCACTATAATGCTCACAGCAAAAGCAGCTGCTCCCCCAGAGGATGAAGATGCTCTCACGAGGAATAAATACAAATTCTTTGCAAAACTCATAATCAAGAGTGTAGATGAAGTCAGATTCTATTATGATCCTACGTCATTCCTATCAATGACAAGGGGTAGTTTTCTTCCTGCTCTTGGTACGGTAACAAAAGTACAGAGAGGGTTAAATGCTTTAGTCAAGGAAACCTATGGATATGCTACTGATGATGAAGAGTTAATAAATAAAACTCATCCTGCTAAATATTTTATGGATGTAATACCTGTAATATCACAATTTAACAGAGAGATACTTCCTATTATTGATGCTGATTTAGCTAAGGAATTAGGTATAAGGGTTACAGCAGAACCAAGGATCAGACAATAGAATAAATAATATAGCTTTTAGCTATATTAAGCTCTATTAATTTCATAACGAAAAAGAATGTTGATAATAAAAATGTAAATTTGTGTAACATAAAAAGGAACGACAATGCAAGAGCAAATTGGGTGGAGTAATGAATCAAAACTC
>JAKPKF010000299.1 GCA_029553845.1 bacterium
TTAATAGAGGTTTTGTTTCAAGATAGATACGATCTGGGTTCTGCTAGAGACGCTGGAATACTCATATCAAACCTAGAAAGCAAGATTGATACGGACTTAAAAGACGAAATGTTTGATTACATATCAACTGGGATAAAAGAATTAACAGGAATAGGGGTTGCACACGCTGTAAGGAATAGTATTAACATAATGGGAAATAGTGCGTTTGATTTTCTTAATATTGACCAAAGACTAGCCCTAGATTATATTAACAGGGTTGGCGTTGACGGTGTAAGACTCTCTGATAGGATATGGAGTGTTAAAGACAAGGAAGCAATCACTAAAGAGGTATACAAAGCAATCCAAAATGGAGACAACGCATATAAGTTAGCAGAAAACATAGAAAAGGTGGTTACAACAGGAGTGCCAAAGAGTTCTATTACAAGAGTAGCCAAGACAGAATTGAGTTATTCTTATTCTCATGCTAAAGCAGATACTATTATTGCTGAAGCAGACTATTTACCTAATGCAGAAGCATACATTAAAGTAAGTTTATCTCCAGCACACAGAATATACGACATCTGTGATACCATGCAGGGAACTTACAGAGCAGAGGAAGCACCACTAGTTCCCCTACATTGTGGCTGTTTGTGCCGCACAGAGACTATCTTAAAGGTAGCAGGTACTCAGGGGAGGGTGGATACTTTAGAAAGAAATCTGCAGTTATACAGAAGTGAGAATGGTGGAAAAGCACCTATAAAGACAATAGAAACTCATAACAAGATTGTAGACATTTAATATAATGTTACAAAAAAGTTATGATTATGATATACTTAAACATAGCTCTATATAAATTAATACTTTAGTTAAATGGACACTAAAGAGAAGGATACAGAAAAGGTATCTACGCCTACTATTGAGACTCTCAAGGAGACACCAATAGAAAAAGTAGAATCTAAGTCTGAGCCTATACCTGAAACTCCAAACGCAGTTGAGGATAAAAGCAACAGAGACGATAGAAGTGAGGACACGATTAAATCTTTACAAGGGCAAATCAGCCGACTTCAAAAGGAGTTGAATGAGAAAACCGATGTAAAGAAGCAATTACAGTCTTTACTTGGCGAAGATAACACAGCATCAGATGTAGACCCTGTGGAAGCCTTAAATAATAGGTTACAATCGCTAGAAAAAGAATTGGCTCTCAGCAAGTCCGAGATTGCGAAGAATAATATTATAGATGGACTAGATGTTGCAGAACCAGTAAAGAGATATCTCAAGACACGAGTCAGTGCAAGTTCTGAGAATGTAGAAGAAGTTGTTAAAACAGAATTGGAATCAGTACAACAGTTGTTGGAAAGTGCAGTTCCTAAGACAACGGACTCACGACCAAAAGGACTTGGTGCTGGTAGTGGAGATGTTACTAATATGCAATATGTACTAGACCATCCAGAATTGTTCAAGAAATAATTAAAGTTTAGAGGCTTTAATAATTTTTAGATGACAATAAAATGGCAGGTAATATATATATTGACAGTGCTTCAGGTTCTGGAGACATGACCTATGCTGTAAATCCTTATGCAATGGCAAAAGGACTTGAGAGGTTAAACTACAATCTTGTTGTAACTAACTTGATTACAAATTACTCTCAGGAAGCAAGGAATCAAGGAACTAGAATGAGTCAGAATGTTAGAGTACCTATAAGAGGTGCTTTAAGTGCTACTCCAAAGACTCCAGGAACGGCTGCATCTTATCAACAGGCAGCAACTACTAAAGCAGACATTGCTATAACTACTCACAAAACGGTTGACTTCTTAGTTGAGGATTATGGTGGTTTGTTTGACCCATCCACAATAGAGGGGTATCTAGTAGACGCAGGTTCAACTCTTGCAGAAGCGATTGAAAACTCAGTAATTGCTCTGTATGCAAGTGCAGGAGCAACAAAGGGTACTGCAACAGCAGGACTTGACATGGCTTTACTAGGGACTTTACAAAAGGATGCAATGGAAGCAAAGTGGAGAGGCAATGAGCCTTCATACTTAGTAGTTGGACCAGAGGGATACTATGACTTATGGAACTTAGCACAATTGACTCAATACTCCATTATGGGTGGAGATCAATCTATGCTTAGAAATGGATTCATAGGAAATCTTGGTGGGTTCCAGGTATTCAAATCAAACTTAATCCCAGCAGTAGCAGGTTCTCCAGCAGGTGAGCATTGTCTTGCCTTCCAGAGAGAAGCTATGGGTATTGCGTTTGTTGATATGTCAACAAGTGGACTTCCAGCAGGATATGGAACAGGAGTTCAGATACAACCAATGAACAAAGAAGATGATAATGGAAATCTTGTATACTCTATGAGAAGTATTGTAGGATACTCTCAGACTGAAAGAGGTATGACAGTTTCTGTTGACTCTATCTATGGAGTTGGTGTAGTAAGAAGTGCATTGCTATTTGATGTATTAGTCTAATAGTCATACACAGAGGGGAGAGGGTAACTTCTCCCTTTCAGTATGGATATTGATTTAAGAAAGGAATATATTTGGGTTACACCAGACCCAGATAGAGTTAAACGGTTCATAGCCATTTGTAAGGATGGTAGAAGTAGAGAGTGCTATCCTGGAGAAAGATGGTTCGTACACAAGTCTCAGTTTCCTTTTCTTAGAAGTATAGGGTTCATGCAATGTGATGGTACTGTTAAAGTTTTTGATACTTGGCAGGAAGCAGAGAATGCTCCTGATGTATATAAAATAGTTGTAAGATAATGAGAATATACTACGACACAACTGAATCTAAAAACGGTGGCTTCAGTATCTTGTCGGCAGGTATTAAAAATGGACTTATAAAAGCAGGACACGAGTTAGTAGATAGTAATCCAGAAGTTTGTTTTACTTACGGTATTCCAGACAGAGCAGTTCAAGCAAGAAAGAAGTTTCCCAACACACCTCTGATATATTACACAGTATGGGAGTCTAGCAGATATCCCGAAGTGTATCTTAAAGCGATTAAGGAAGCCAGGATAGACTTGGTACTAACTGCTACAAAGTTTACTCAATGGGTACTTTCAAGAGATGGTATAGAGTCTAAGGTATGGTGGCACGGCATAGACGACAGATGGCAATATAAACCGAGAAGAGATGATGGGGTGTTTACTTTCTTACATTACAATGCCTACGAATGGAGAAAGGGATGGGAAATCGTGCTTGGGGCTTTCTTAGAGGAGTTTGACGGGTCTGAACCAGTAAAACTAATTCTTAAAGCAAGAGAAAGAGACAATGCTGATTACTTGTCTCCTGTAAACAATCCCAATGGGGTTTTACCATTTAGTAATGTAGAAGAGGTGCTAGGACATATATCAGACGAAGCAATGGTAGAATTATTAGAAAGGGCAGACTGTGGAGTATTTCCTGTAAGAGGCGAAGGTTGGTTTTTGCCAAGTATGGAATGTGTTGCACAGGGTATTCCAGTAATTATGCCCAAAGCAATGGCAATGGAAGAACAATGGGGTACAGGATATTTTGATTGTGGTATTGATGGATACATAAATGCTTCACCGAGATATCCTGGATACATGGTAATGCCAAGTTTAGAAGGAGTTAAGAAACAAATGAGGTATGTTTACGAGCATGAGAAGGAAGTTAGAGTATTGGCTAAAAAAGGAAGTGAAGAGGTGTATAATAAGTTTAATTGGACTAAGATAATTGGGGAGTTGGAAAATTATATAAATTTAGTAGTTACTTAATATGTTTATAGTCAATCAAGAAGGGAGAGTAGTTGATCTACCAGCAAGGCTAGAGGAATCTGGCTTTAGACAAGCCAGAGAGGTGTTGTCTATTTCAAGCGAACTAATGAATGGAATAACAACAGGGGTTCTTATGACTGATATGGAAACTCAAAGACTTAGAAGTGAGATACTCAAGAAGTTTCCTAATGTAGTTACTGATGAGGAGTATTTAGCACAACATCCTGTGCAGACCCCAATACAAAGTCCAAAGCCACCAATAAGCATGGCTGAGATTAAGAGAGCAAGTGGTTTGACAAATATTCATGATAAGATAGTAGAAAAGAGTGTAGAAACTAAAGAAGTGATAAAGCCAGAAATGACAAAGGAGCAAATAATTGGAATTGCTACCCAAGAAGGTGTAAAATTAAGTGACACCGAAAAGAAGTTCGCTAAGACTAAATTGATTGGTCTAATTAATGAAAGACAGGCAAGGTAGAGAACAAAAAGCCTATTTAGTGCAGGATAAAAAGACTGGTAAAACCTATATGACTTACGAATCCTATGCTAGAAAACTTGAAAAACTTGGTACTAAGAGAATCATAGCAGAGGAAGGTACTAAGAAGTTTGAAGAAGGAAAGGTTACTAAACTAGATAAATAAATTAATAACTTAAAACAATGGCTGCTGATATATACAAAATGTTTAGACAGTTTATAGGGGACACCACAGGAGATTATGATGGAGATTACTTTCTACCAGACTTGGAATCTCTCGCTTTCCTAGACTTAGGAATTGACAAGGCAAGTGAAGTTCTTAATAACATTGTCGTTGAAGATGTAACTATTACTGCTACTGATATAACAGCAGGATATAAGGATTTAAGTTACGATATTGTTACGATTCTTGATACTGAATTAGGGTTAGATTACGAGAATATATACTGGCAAACGGATGGGGGTAAAAGGATTTTATTCTTAGATACAGACTTCATAACAGCAGGGACTTACGAGTTTAGATATAAAGCCAGATACAACAAGTTTAACGGGGTTGTTAAGGAAAACAAGGACTTGAATCATCCTGTAAATGCTAATTTAGGAATAGTCTTTTGGGCTTTAGCAGAGTATCAGGTAACAAAAGGAATAATCAATGCAGATAATAGTGCTAATTTAGTGGTAAGTAAGAGTGAAGAGGGTATGTCGGTTAGTTATGGAAGTGGGACTTCTCTAAAGTTAAGTAGTCCTACCGAGTTGAAGTTAAGAGCAATGGAGATATTTAACATGGTAAGTAATAAAGGAAATATAAGTTTTAGTGTGTCAGTATAATGAGTTTATACAAAGAGAATGAAAGATTAGCAAGTGTGTATCACATAGACGATAGTGATACTACTAAGACTTCCTCGTATCCAGCAACAGCAGATTTCACAATTAACATGTACATTATCAGAAGAGGCGAGGACACTATTGCTATTTTAGGACAGGAAGCAGGAGAGTATGTTGCGAATGTAGATGGAAGATATACCAATGCAAGTGCTTTTAAGAAATCAGACAAGGTTGTATGGAATGGTGGTACATACATAGTTACTAATACACCAAAGTTTAATCAGTTGTTTAATGCTTATCATTTAATTTTAAGGAGACAGATTTAATGGCTTTTACTATGAATCTTAACATGAAAGAAGTAACAGACTGGGTAAGAAATCAGCCAGAAAGAGACAGAGCCAAGAAACAATCAATGATAATCATTAAGAATGAACTTGTTAAAGAAGTCATACAAGAAATGTCAGAGCATAGAACAACAGGAGAATTAGAGGGTAGTGTAATGGGAGTAGCAACAGACAACAAGGTGGAGATTAGAAGTAATAGTTACGGTGATATTGTTTTGGAGTATGGAAGAAAGCCTGGAAGGTTTCCTCCAGTAGAACCTTTGGAAAGATGGGCAATGTTACATGGTATGGATAAGGGAGCAGGATATCTAATAGCCAGAAAAATAGCACAAAGGGGAACTGAGAAGTACAGACGAGGGGGTGAAAAACAAATTACTAAGATAGAAGAAAGGCTTAATAAAGACTTAATGCCAGAGAGAATAAAATATTTACTTGACGCTTACACAAAATGAACATAACAACAGTAATGAGTAATCTTAAAACTTATTTTACTAACATGTCGTGGACATCCACAGACGGTACTGGTACAACGAAGTTTAAGGGAGTATACACATATCCTAACTGGCTTCAAGACGATGGATATCCTTTCGTAGTTATATTAGATGATTCAGGCGAGGGAAATAGTGCTACTAATAGGACTTTAGAGTTCAACACGAATATCTCTGTAAGTATATGTGTCAATTATGGTACAATAGATAAACAAACCGAAGGAGAAAAAGTTGAAGAAGCAATGCTTAGATTAAGAGAAGCATGGGATTATGTTAAAACTGATTTGTTTGACTTGTCTACATTAACAACTCTTGGTGTAGACTGGACATACAGTCCCAGTTATGTGGACGACTTTGATGAAAACTTGAATCTTTACAAGAGGACAATAACATTAATTTTTAAGGAAGTAATTAACCGTGGATAATAAAGCTAAAAAGGAGGAGAAGAAAGAGGTTGTGGCTTTTGTACCTAGTGTAGGAAAAGTCTTAACTGAGGAAGAAATAATTAAATTAAATAACTTAAAGTAATGGCAAACGAACATATAGGAGCAAGACAAGAGATTGCTTTCAAAGTGGAGGCAACTAGAGGTACTAAGGTAGATCCAAGTACTGGCGAGTGGTATCCACACACAGGACAGGGGTTCATTCCTCAGGTTGAATTAATACCAGACAACTCAGGAATGGGTAGAATAGAGGGTGTAAACACCGAGAATGTTGCTAAAGAATATTCTCAGGGTACAGTTACAATGAAGTTGTACGATAGTTTTCTAACACCTCTTAACAGAATGATATTTGGACAGGCTGATACAGCTGGTACATATACAATTCTAAATGATAACTTACACAACTCCTTTACAATAGCAACAGCAGACCCAGTTGAAGGGGATAATACCTATGCGTTGGGTATGTTAAACACTTGTACGATTTCTTGTAATACTGATGACTATGTAAACCTTTCAATGGAGTTTATAGCCAAGAAAGAAACAGCAGCAACATTGACACCAAGTTATAGTACAACTGCGAAACTATTTACACCAGACAATGTAACCTTTGGGTATGCTACTAACTATGCAGGGTTGTCTTCGGCAACAGCAATGAAGGTTAAGAACTTCCAGTTAAACATAGAGAAGAATCTAAGTATAGACTGGGTGAACGGTTCAACCGAGCCAGATGATATTCAAAATGGAAGAATGAATGTAACAGGAGATATAACCTTAACCTATGATTCTTCAACATACCGAGATTTCGCATTAACAGACACAGCCAAGGCGTTCCAGATAACACTTAGCAATGGAGCAAAAACATGGGTAATCCAGTTTCCGAGTGTACTATTTAAGGGTTGGAATAGAAGTACCGATTTAGACGGAATAGTAACAGAGACATTTGGGTTTACAGCAAACTATGCAGACAGAACAAATGGATTAATGAAAGC
>JAKPKF010000301.1 GCA_029553845.1 bacterium
AAGTTTTGACATGAACCTCTATCTGGAACAGCGAAAGAAGTTTTCATCAGAAGAGTGGATGGATCTTCTGATGCAGAGCATTGGTTTCAACCCAGAGCATTTCAGCAATCGAGGGAAGTTGCTACAATTGGCGAGACTTATCCCTTTCTGCGAGCGCAACTATAATTTGATTGAACTAGGACCAAAAGGAACCGGTAAGAGTCATATCTACTCAGAGTTTTCTCCGCATGGCATGCTCCTTTCCGGGGGAGAGGTAACCGTACCAAAGTTGTTCGTGAACAACAGTAACGGAAGGATAGGATTGGTAGGGTACTGGGATGCAGTTGCCTTTGATGAGTTTGCAGGTAAGTCTAAACGAGTCGATAAAGCGCTTGTCGATATCCTGAAGGGATATATGGCGAACAAGACCTTCAGTCGTGGTATAGAGACCCTTGGGGCGGAGGCTTCCCTTGCATTCGTGGGCAATACGCAGCACAACGTTCCCTACATGCTCAAGCATACCGATCTCTTTGATGAGTTGCCTGACAAGTATCGTGATTCAGCGTTCCTGGACCGTCTCTACTACTATATACCTGGCTGGGAAGTGGAGATTATACGGGGTGAGATGTTCTCAAACGGGTATGGCTTTGTAGTCGACTACCTTGCTGAGGTTTTACGTTCCTTCCGTGATGTGGATCTCTCCGACCGAATCAACAAGTACTTCACCCTCTCATCGGATATTAGTACCCGTGACAGGGATGCAGTACGCAAAACGTTCTCAGGTCTTATGAAGATTCTTTACCCTACGGGAGAAGCTTCTAAGGAAGAGACTGAGGAGATTCTGAGATTTGCCCTAGAAGGAAGAAAGCGGGTGAAGGATCAGATGATTCGTATCGATCATACCTTCCCGATTGTACATTTCGGGTACAAGGATAATTCATCTGGAAAGGATTCTTCTGTCACTACATTGGAGGAGAGGGAGTATCCAAGGCACTACTACCAGAACGTTGAATTAGTTGAAGATATGTCTCCCATTGAGTTTCAGCAAATAGAGATTGAATCAAGTGTTCAGGAGGTTGTAGAAATGCCTACAATCGACGCAACAGAGCCAAAGGTGAAAGGACTCAAGGAACACCAGTTGGTCTATGATGAAGGCCAGAAAGGTGTTTCCTATGACATTCTGTTTGGTCCCTACTTGGTTGGTGCTGCTGAGATTCTTGTTACTGATCCATACATCCGGGCTTACTTCCAGATTCGGAACATGATGGAATTTCTTGAGACAGTAGCAAGGTTCAAGGCACCTGAGGATGAGGTGCATGTAAAGTTGCTAACCTGCCCGGATGAGTTCAACAGTGCTCAGCAGCAAGACAACCTGGACAAGCTCAGTGATGCCATGCAGACGGTAGGTATAGATTTCTCATGGGAGTATGACGTCAAGGGAACCATTCATGCCAGACATATCATTACTGATACAGGTTGGAAGATTGATATCGATAGAGGTCTGGATATCTTCCAGAAGTTTGATATGAATGATGGACTGGCTATCACTAATAGAATGCAGGAATACAGGCAGTGTAAGAGGTTTGAGGTGACATATAGAAAAGTATAAGCTTGTGATAACGATTAATTGGAGGTTAATTACAAGGATATTAAACTAGTAAAATTTATGGACAAGAAGACAGGACTTCTAGGTAATTGGTGAGTCTACATAGTTTATGGCTCTTATTACTTATAAAACCGTTTATATCTGTAATAATTTGATATTATCCAAATTCACCAAAAAAGGGGAAAATTGAAATGAGTGAGTTACACGACGATAGTATTACTATTTTTGAAGCTATTAATAATATAGAAAATGGGAAATATGTTATGCCAGCATTCCAAAGACAATTTGTCTGGACTATGTCCCAAATTGAAAAACTATGGGATTCAATTTTATTGGACTATCCTATTGCTACATTTCTATTCTGGAAAGTAGATGATTCAAATATTACATGGGACACCTATTTTTGTACTTTTCTTACAAGGATTATTTTCAATAGCAAGAAAGTATCAGAAAGTGAAAATTATGAATTAAGTACTATTGATGTAAGCATGACAGATACCGGGATCCTTGATGGACAACAAAGGCTTACATCACTTTATATTTCTTTATTCGGAGAGACACATATCCGTCCAAATTATGCTAGAAAAGGTACAAAGAATACTACAGTTTCCAGATTACTTCTTGAATTGAATGAAAATAAAGCATCGGAAGATGAGGAAGAATATAATAGCAAAAAAAATGATATCAAGTTCACTGGAAAGGATGCGAGCATTACTCCTACACAGTTTGAAATAAAACGAATTCTTGATGAGAAATTTCAAAATAAGGATACTAGGGATAAGGCCATCGAGGACGCAATAGAAAATGTGCCTTCAAATAGTAAAGACTATGCAAGAAAAGTACTTAATAAACTTTACAGTAAAATTTTTGAAGAAAAAATTATTAGGTACACTGAAATCAGAGATATGAAACAGGACGATGCATTAGAGATGTTTGTTAGGTTTAATAGTGGTGGCAGACCATTACGAAAATCTGATATAACAATGTCGATACTTGAAGCTTATTGGCCAAGTGCAAAAACCGAGTTTGGAAAAATTCTTACTAAATCATATAAAGGTTTCAGTACTGATTTTCTTATACGTGCAGCTCTAATGCTTTATGGCGATGTCATTAAATCAAATATTGACAAGAAGTTCGCGAAATGTCTTCGGGATGATTGGAATGCCTTTAAAAAGGCTCTAGTCAATTTGGAAACTTTATTGAAGGACATGAAAATTGATATAAACCGCTTTTCCAGCAGTTGGAACGTATTGCTACCTATTCTGTATTATATTTATTACGATAATGACTATGAATCTAACAAGAGAAGCATACTCTCTTATCTACTTAGGGCAATATTTTTTAATTATTTCCGATCTGGGACAACTGCTAGACTTCAACAAATGAAAAGCACCATTAATAATTATAATACTAAAATTACAATTGAAATGCTTGACCAGATGGGTGATTTGCACATAACCGAAGCAAAAATCGAAGATCTATTGAATTCAGAGAAAGGAAGTAGGATTGCGAGTGAAGTTCTTTACTATTTAAGTATAGACTGGTTAAACAAAACCTATAAATATGAGCAGGATCACTTACATCCTGATGATAGATTCAATGAAACCAAACCAATCACTGTAAGTAGCGAAGTTTGGAATAGATGGCGGAGTATGCGTAACCGTCTTCCTAACCTACATTTGCTAGAAGGAAGAAGTAACGGGAGTAAGAATTCAATGAGACTAGTCGACTATTACAACGACATGAACTCTGAGCAACAGGAAAAATTTATTGAACAAGCAATAATACCAGAAGGAGCGTCTCTGGAAATCGAGAATTTTGAGGTATTTTATATAGCTAGAAAGGAATTATTGACTAAAAAAATTTTGTATATGTTAGGAAAGTAAAAATTATTTTTAATTACTAGAGTAATTGACATGTTAGAAGTAATTTTAACTATTGGGAGTATCCACAATGAAAAAAATAAGTGTCTTGTTATCTATCGCTGTCATATTGATATTACTAATTAGCTGTGATGGTAGTATCTTTTCTGGATCGGGTAGTACGCTTTCCAGCGTCAGAGATTGGGCAAACTACAAATCTTTTGGTATAGGATCTATAGGAATAAGTAATAGGACAACCACTTCAGATTCTGGTTTCAATCTAGTAGGTTTTAAAGAAGATGGCTCAATTGAAGTATTGGCATATGATGACGAATCAGGTAATAGAGTCAAAAAAACGCTATATGTAGTTGCGTTCGTTGATTATGATAGGTTTGCATTTGTTGTTTTTTCTCAAGATCCACAGAGTACTGTTCTCACAAATGAAGATCTTCACTATATAGTAGCTCTTGGTGGTGAATATTTTGGTAATGCTGATACATATCTTATTGATAAGCACACAGGCAACTTATATTTATTGGACGATAGAGTAGGAACCTTTCGGGTTACCGAAGGCAATGCATGGGAAATAGCGGAAAATTTTTATGCAATGGACTATACAGATTATACTGGGACTGTTGGTCTAAAAAAATTCAAAATTGACAGTAATGATCAACTTGTTATTGAGACACTTCCTGGGTGGGAGAAATATAGTGATATCATGATGGATCGTTTCCAAAACACCTATTATAAGTATAACGAAGTTTCCTATATACTTACTAACAATGGTCAATTGAATACTGTTCCAATAGACGGAGGGAAAGGCTTACACTTGGGTTTGAATGGGATTATGTATTACGGCAATAGCACAGGCATGGACCCATCTGAAGAGACTATACAAGCGTATAACGAATTGGGAAATCTAACCATATCATCATTTGTTCCGCAAGGTCTTGGGATTACTGATTTGCTATTTAACAAGAAGCCTTTAGTTCGGACTACTCTTGATTCAATCTATTGGAATTCTGGTGTAATATACTGTGTCCATTTCCTCGACACAAGTAAGATGCAATATGAACTCAGGTCATTTACGGTTAGTACTCAAGAGAATGTTGCTTTG
>JAKPKF010000303.1 GCA_029553845.1 bacterium
GGAGATTACAACTTCAGCATGGAAATCTTAAGATTGACCGAGATGACCCTGCTCAAGGTAGGGCTGTAGTAGAAAACAATAAACTTTATGGAGTAAGTCAAGATATAAGAAAACTGAACCAGGTAATCATATATAATACCAATGTTAGCCCATACCAATATATTGTTTTACAGAATAGACCTCTGAGCTTTGACTTTAGAGGAGAAACAACTTGGGCTACAATTAAGTCTATGGGTAGAAATACACCCATGTATCATTATACTGGTTCAGAAGATATTGTACAATTCAATGTATCTTGGTACTGTGATGATCCGGATAATCCTGCTGAAGTATTAACTAAATGTAGGTTATTAGAATCCTGGAGTAAATCCAATGCTTATCAAGCAGCTCCTCCAATCCTACAGATTCAGTGGGGAAATTCTGATACATTTGAAGGTCATTATTATATACTTACTTCTGCTACATATTCTCTTTCTAATTTTAGAAATGCTTCTAGACAACGTATGAAAGGCTCAGTAGATATAAGAGAAGACTTAAACCTGTATCCTGCTACTGCTACTCAAGAATTAATATTCAAACGAGTAAGCTCATATAGTTTATCTTATGAGGATATTGTTAAAAGTAAAGCTGCAGAAAAGACTGTGGGTATTTTTACAACCGATAAAATCAAGTAACCATGGATATAACTTCTTATTTAGTTGGAGCAAGTCCATACGATAATGGATTTACTCTGAATTATGGAGATGGAGATTATTCTTTAGAATCCTACCCATTACTTATACCCTCTTCTCCCAATGACTTTCAGCATACCTTGAAAGAGGGTGAAACTCTACAGAATATCGCTTATAGGTATTATGGAGATTCTGGTAAATGGTATATTATTGCTGAGTATAATAACATAATAAATCCGTTCACTGAATTAAAAGGTGGAATGGTATTAATGATACCGGCTTATGGAAGTTAAAGCAAATAATCCCATATTATATAAAGGCACAGGTACTCCTTACCTAGCCATTTTTGATAATCAAGGTATACCAGTTATGAACCCTCTTACTGGTATACCTTTAGGAGCGTATATAAGTAGCTGGTCATATGTATATGATGAAGAAAAAGAAAACTTAGCTACAATAACTATTGATACTGGTAATCCAGATACTGTAGATGTAGAAGCTTTACAGGAAAATCGAGATATCTTTTTACAGTGGGGATATATTTTTAGTGATGGTACATTTGTATCAAGCCCAGCTATAAATATCAAAGTAAGAGATTTCGATTGTATCTTTGATTCTACAGGTACCCATATAACTATCAAATGTATTGATGGCACGAATCATCTTAGGTTTATGCCACCTCATAAACCCACTGAGGATACCGATGATAGTATGGTTAAATTCTTGGATTCAGGATGCGGATTAAATGTTGGAGTAATAATAGAAAGGTTTGAGTAATGGCAAATATAATAAGTAATCAAGCTTATGAAGCTATACAGGTACCAACAGAAGTTACTCCCGAAGTACAGGGTACCATTCTGTATGCTAATCAATTTAGTGGCATAGGTCAAGTTGGTATGCCAGACGATTTAGCTGAAGTACTTAATTCTAACTTAGGTACAATAGGTAATAATGTTCTAGTTCAACTAGAAGCTAAGATGGCTGCCTATGGTAATGGGCCTTGGTATGTGGATAGTAGAGATGGGGTAATTTACATACATAACCGTAAGTTTCAACAACCTCCTCATCATACCTACATATTCCAAGCTGAAAACGGAGAAGTATTAAGAGTATCTTTTACTACTCAAAGATCTACTAAGCAGAAGATGATGCAAGTGGGTAATACTATAAAACCTGAGGATAAGCAAATACAAATCCAGGTAAGTTACATCGATGACCAACAGAATGAGATTCTACATGACCCACTACAGTTAGATGCCCTATCTACAGTAGATGTGCAAAGCCCAGGATTATTTCATAGATCCCCCGAAGTTTTAAAACCCCATGTTGATAGTAAGGTAGAGAAATGGAAAGAAGATAGATTGAAATCCTTAGATGAAGAATTGGCTTCTAAAAAACAAGCTCAAAGACTAAAGACTGAATCTGCTAAGAAAGAATATGATGCTAAGGGTACTGGTTATTTAGATGCAGGTGGTGGATTAGAGTCTATGTCCGATACAGAATTAAGGGATGCTACTTCTCAAATGCTAGAGGAAGCTTATACTAAAGGAGAACTAACTAATATAAAATCTTCTATTGATGCACTAGTAGCGGGAGGAATGGACCTTACTTCTGCAATGAAACAAGTATACCAGGGTTTAAATTTCGTATTCAAAAATAAATACACTGAGGTATGGACTGAAGTTTGGGAAGACCCTCGTTCGTATTCTTCTGGAGAATTAAAGTCTTCTAGTCGTGTGAATAGTATGACTGAACTAAATGCCGAGAAAAGGAAAACTCAGGAGGGGCTAGCTAAAATGCAAGAAGATCCAAATATCATTGTCTATCCTTTAACTCTTCATGAAGAATCCTATTATCCTCAAACTTATAATCCAGTCCAAGCTGGTAGAGGTCCTGGAGATAATCATGGGTACTATCGAAGCCGAGTAAAGGTATTCAAAAAGGTAAAACAGCTTTTGAAAGTACCCGCTTGGAAAACCCTTACTAACTTATATGATAGAACTGGAGGAGTAGGCAATAGAGAAAGAGCAATGAGGATAAATGCTAATGGAGGTTTAAAGATAACCGAGAAAAAGCTGGTCTGCCAAATGCAAGTAGTAGGAAGACCTTCATTAAAAACCTCTATGGTACTTCAGCTTTTGAACGTTGGTAAAAGGTGGTCAGGATATTGGTATATAAAGAAATGTACTCATAGAATGGATGCTGGTACAGGATATATTACTGACTTAGAATTAGTTAGGAATAATGGAACCGCTGGCTTTCAAGTTGCTGCTGGTAATATTAATACTCAAGATGTGGTATCTAATAATGCCAGAAGTCAAGGAACTACTGATGTAGGTAAAAATAAAGCTGGAGATGCTCATTCTTCTGATTTTACCATAAATGCTACTAAGGCAGAATATGAAGCCTTCAAAGCCTTGGATGGTAATACCGAAGAACAAAGAAAGTTTGTTCAAGATATGGTTATCTATAGGGAACAGAATGCTAATACTCCTACCAAAGGTAATGATGGCATCATAGAAGTAGAAAGAACTGTATACCAATCTACAGGTAAAGATGGAGAAGATGTAGTTACCATTACTAATGTTAAACGTAAAAAGGTAGAAGCTACCAAAGATGTATATCGAAAGTATAATTTCAATATAGATTACATTATTAAACAGATGAACCAAGACTTTTCTAAAACCGAATGATATGGCTTATGAATCAGCAAAAACAATAACTGAACAAGGATTAGAATCCTTGGGAAGATACTATTCAGTGTACAGGGCCATGGTAGTTAATAACACAGACCCCGATCATATGAATCGTATAAAAGTGGCTATACCTGAAGTAATGGGAGGAATAGTACTCTGGGCTTATTCAAAGGGTCAACATGGATCTACTGGGTCTGGTTTTAAAATGATGGCTCCTAAGAATGGTGATATAGTATATATTACCTTTGAATATGGAGATCCTAGTAAACCTCTATGGGAATATCATGGTTGGGCTCAAAACCAAATACCCGATATCCTGGATGATCCTGATACTATGGGTATAGTTACACCTAATGGGAATAGAATCTGGTTAAATGATAAAGATGGGTCACTTAAGATGTACCTATATGGGTCTGCTACTATCTATGCTGAAGGCCCAGTAAGTATAAATTCTAAAGCTCAAGCCTATGTGAATGCCTCAAAGGTTATAGTGAACCAAGGTAATAATGATGGTATAATCAATATCAATGAATTAACCCAGAAACTAAACCAATTAGTTTCAGAGATAGAATCATTAAAAGCTCAATATAATTCTCATACCCACTCTGGTATTCAATCGGGACCTGCAGTTAGTGGACCTGTTATTACTCCAGTCACGAAACCATTTTCTACTTTTAATAAAACAGATTATGAGGATTCTAAATTTGTACACTAATGGCAAATAACTTATACACTAATACTATCGGTATTGGCCCTTTGTTTCCAATACGGATTACTGAGAATGAAAAGGGAGAGAAAGGTTGGTATCCAGTAAATGGGGATATTGAACTTGTTCATAATAACCTATCTGCTCTCCTTTGGTATGATATAGGTCAAAGATTCAGGCAAGAAGATTTTGGTACTAGGCTATGGGAATGTATAGAAGAACCCAATACCCAGGCTTTAGCTTTCTTGGTAAAAGACTTCTTAAAGAAAGCTATCTCTACCTATGAAACTAGGATTACTTTTAAAAGCCTGAATATGAGGTTAGAGGGTACCAAGCTTTTCATCGAAATGAATTATGTAATTAATCAAACTGGTAGCCAACAGGTATTGGGTATTAGTTATGATAGGTCTGAAAATATTTTAAAACCTTACTAATATGATAACGAATAAATGGCTAAACCCTTATCAGAGATCCTTTCAACAGATTAAAGCTAAGTTGATTGAATCTCTTACTACTATCAAGGATAAGAATGGTCAGACTCTTATCACGGATTATTCCGAAGGTAATATTCTGATAATTATCCTATCTCTGTTTGCAGCTATTGCTGAAGTACTTCATTATTACATTGATAACGTGGGTAGGGAATCTTTCTTATCCACGGCTCGGCGTTATGATAGTGTAGTAAAGCATGGCTTATTGGTGGACTATCACCCAAGAGGAGCAGTAGCTGCTTCAGTAGATGTAATCCTAACTCGTGATCTTACAGGTAGTAATATTGCTTCTAGGTTGACTATCCCAAAAGAAACTCTCTTTACAGATGTTAATGGTAACTCCTGGCTTTCTGCTAGAGACGTAACTTGGTATGCTAATGTTACTACTTGTAAAATACCCCTGATTCAACATGAGAAATATAATCAGTCTGGGTTGTCAGGATTAGTAATACCTTCAGAAGGTAGACCAGAAATCACAATAGGTAAATTACCTGATGGTAAATATTATGAGCATGGTACAATGCAATTATCTATTGATGGAACTACTTGGACTTTAGTAGATACCTTTGCTTATTCTAAACCTTCAGATAAACATTTTATGGTAACTGTCAATGCTAGCCAAGTTGCCGTAATAGTATTTGGAGATGGTACCTTTGGTTCTATACCTTCTGCAGGTCAAAAGGTAACATCAGCAAGCTTCTATATCACCACGGGTATTCAAGGTAATGTACCAGCTGGTTCTATTGTACAAACTCCAGCCATAGTAAAAGCTTCTATATCTGAGGCTACCACTAGTAATCAATATGCTGCAGGAGGAGGTTCTAGTTATGAGAACTTTGGTATGTTAAAAGAACATATACCCTTGAGTGTTAAAACTCTTGGAGTAGCTGTAAGCAAACAGGACTTCGTAGATTTAGCTATGCTAATAGATGGAGTAAATAAAGCTGCCGTAGATTATGAATGTGGAAGAAAGCTTACAGTATATATCAGTGCTGATAATGGTGGAGTAGCTGATTCTGCTATGATAAACAAGGTTTATACCCAACTATCACAGAGAGCCCCCTTAACTACTTGGCTTCAAGTTAAATCTGCAGGATTAGTAGATATAACCTTAGAGATAGAAGTAACCGGTAAGAAATCTTATAAGACCAACGAAATCCAAGCTCAAGTTCTGAATGCCTTATACAATGCTTATTCTATTGAGAACTCCGAGATTGGGGGCAAAGTAAGAATCTCAGATATTTATGCTTTGATTGATAACCTATCTACGGTAGATTACTTACATATCAAGAAGTTCTATATTAAACCTTGGCCTGTTACCATATATGGTAACAAGGAATTACTTCTTGGTCAGTTTAAATTAGAGAAAGCTAATGGGTCCATGACCTATTTTATAAACTTTACTGGAAGCAATTCATACACTGTAAAAGCTTCAAGTGGAGGATTCCAAACTACTGGCTCTGTAGGTAGTACTATAAACATCACTGATAAAAATAATGGTATCACTTTCTCTTTGGACATACAAGCAAATGGCTATCAACAGGGATATCGTTATTCTATTACTATCTCAGAACCTAATATGGATTATGAAGATCCTGGATATAACTTACCTGTATTCCAGAAATCTTCTCAATTAACTTTAACTGTTCACGAAACTGTTTAATATGATAGACCTTAAGAAACTTATAGATTTCCTACCTTTTGAATATAAAGACCAAGACACTTATAAGGTAGATGGAAAGGGTATCTTAGAAAGGTTCCTAGAAATTTGTGGAAGTTATTTTCAAGATAATATATCCGCAGATATTGAGAGTTTACTAGGAATAACTGACTTTGATACCTGCCCAGAGATTTATTTGAATTACCTTTGGGAAAGCTTTGGGCAATTACCTTTTGCAAGGTGGAATAATATTGATGAAGGGGCTTTTAAAACTTATTATAATGGTCTGTTAAGTGAAGCTGAATTAAATAGCCTTAAGTCTAAATGGATTTTACCTAAGAAAGGGGCTTTAGCTTTAACTACTAAACAGATAAGAGATTTACTCAAGTATTCTATATCTCTGATAAAGATACGAGGTACTTCTCAGTTCTTTGAAATATTATTCCGAATGTATGGGTTAAACTGTACCATTGATGACCCCGCTAAATCAGGTTATGATGGTTGGTTAAAAACACATCCTTACTTTGACCAAGATCAGTATTATGATAAATCTAACTTTGATAACATTTACGGTTGTAGTCAATGTATCAATGTAACCTTCCATATAACTGGACATGGCTATTCAAATAACTCGGGAGAATTTATAGAGTTCAGAAAAGCTATAGAAAATATAATCGATAGATTTAAGCCTTATCATGTAGGAGCTACTATTGATTATGGTTTTAATATAAATGATAATTATCTGATAACAGCCGATTTTGTAGACCCAAATATAAACACTATTCAGCCTGGGTATATAACCTCTGTACCTATTAAGGTTACAGTCTCTAGTAATTATCAAAATGCCGACTTAAGGTATCAGGTATCTGGAGATGGTAATACTTGGGGTTACAAGAAATATGAAAATGGCACTATTTTTAATGCCACTATAGGTAATCAGACTTATTATTTTAGAAGTGTGGGAGACCCGACTAAAGTTACCCAAGTTCATGTAAAATTAAAGGAAGTAGTCAAATCCTATAATATATCGGTTAATCCAACTACACTGCATATTACACCAACTAATAAGGAGGTATCGGCTACAGTTACAGCTACTCTTTATCAAGAAGGTAAACAGACTCCAGTTAATATACAATTGGTTGGGGAAACTGAAGTTAAGCCTTCTGGTTCAACTTATAAATTTAAAGAGCCAGGTACTTATGAATTCCAGATTGTAGAATACCCAGTAAAAAGAGTTTCACTGGTTGTTACTAGAGAACCTAATAAATACAAGGTTAAATGTACTCCAGAAGAATTCAAGCTATCAAGTAATGTAACTAGTTTAGCTAAAACCATACTAACTATAGAAGATGATTATGATGAGGAAGGTTTGGAATGTTACTTGATTGGTAAAGATGATACTAGGTATAAATCTGGGGATACTTTCCAAACATTTGGTACTGGAGTTTATAAGTTTGCTTGTACTAAGGATAATTTAGAGAACTTTGATGGTATAGGAATATTTACCGTATATACCAGTATCTCTAAATTCACTTATCATTTATCTAAAGAATATCAAACTTTATCTTTAGAGATGGGAAGTGGATCTGTAAATCAAGAACTTTACTTATCAGTAACTCCCTCTGATGATCCCGATAATCTTATAGATTATGGAGTTAGTATTTATTGTGATAATACTAAGTTAACCGATATTACCTTGAATAAATCTGGTAATGGTAAAGCTAGTGCTACTTATTCATGCAATAAACCGGGAAGTTATAAAGCTGTATGTAAGGGAGATCCTTCAGTTTATACTACTTGGTCAGTATATAGTTATACCAAACCAGAAGATCCCTATATTTATATCGAAGCAGTAAATCCTTCAGATCCTAATTGGATATCTCCAAAGGATTGGGCTAATACTCCAAATAACCAGAAGGTAAATGTATCATATCAACTTGCTGAAGGTAAGTCGGTTACTATCCGAGTAATGCCTTTCGAAATAGAGGAATATGATTCAGTATTACTTATGGAAACCGGAGCAGAGTATAAATTCGAAGAAGTTATTACTTTAGATAAAGCGGGTACCTATACCTTTGTTGGTAAGGGTAATAAAGACAAGAAGGCTACATTAGTAATCAAAGACTATAATCTTGAAGTTAAGATAAGTTGTAGTCCTGAAAGAGCTACTCTAAGTGGGCAAGGAGAAGGAGAAGTATATACCACTGTGGTATGTTCTTCTAATCATAAGGATTTTATAACTGATGTAAGATTAGTGGGTCAAGCCGATTCACATCCAGTACCTTATGAATTTAGAACTTCTAATCCTGGTACTTATATATTTGAAGCTGTTAACAAAACCGATGTAAGGTGTACATTTGAAGTTACTTTAGCTTTTGATGTACAACCAAATGAATTGGTTTGGAACTCTGATGATATTAGCAGTAAAACTTTCGAAATAGATATACCCGAAAATACAGCATGGAGAATAACCCCGAAACCTCAGGAATAAATCAATATTACGACATGTATACTGAAACATCCACTACATCTATAGTATCTAAAGGATTTACGGTAGCTTTTGCTACAGAGTGTCTTCAATTGTTATATGACCTTCGATGGATGATCCTATTAGCATTCATATTGATAATTGCCGACTTCTGGTTTGGAATGAATGCTAGTAAGTTAAAGGGCATACCCATTAGAAAATCCAGAGCTGGAAGAAGAACTTTTAATAAGATAATAGATTATATATGTTACTTATTAATGGGAGCAGTTCTTGGTAAGGCTATTGGAGAACCCTATGGGTTAGATCCCCTAGTAGTATCTATAACCGTATTGGTAGTATGTTATGGATTCGAAGTGGATTCTATTTATGGTCATATATGTACATTACACGGAGTAGAAAAGAGATACAGTATCTGGAAGATACTTTGGTCTATAGTAACCTTGAAGTTCAATAACTTATCTGAAGCTTTCAAGGATATGTCAGAACAATCTAGGAATTATAAACAATCTAAAAACAATAGTAACAATGAAAACGTACTTTAAATATGAGGGTTTGATTAAATCTAAGGAGGCAGCAGAAGCAATTGCTGCCCCTGTTGCTCTTGGCCCATTCTGTGGATTCGGCTCAGTTAAGGTATCTGGTAATAAGCTATCAGTTCAAGCTAAAGCAGAAAATGGTAAGGTATTCAAGAATGATGTAGCAGATAGAATTACTGCTAGATATATGGTAAAGAATTCTGAAGATGGAGAATCACCTCAGATAAACTTCGGATGTATTTCTAGGGATGGTTATATATTCATCTCTGATGATGAAGAGATAGTAGTAGATAATATCCAAGGTGCTCAAGGGGCTAATTCAGATATCTTCTTATTCGCAGTTCATCAAGAAGTATCAGAACCAATTGAAAACCCTATTACTTTCGTAGCATATTGGTCTTCATCTTATGAAAGCTTATATACTCTGTATAAACAATCACAGAATCCTTACTATCCCTTAGCAGAAGACAAAATCTCTTGGGATATAGTAAAGAATAATCCTGCTTCACATGAGAAATTAAATTATACCTATCTTAATTCTCAGGTAGAGGGTGCTTGTGAACCCTACAGAAATAGTAAGAATACCATGGTACTGATTGGAGTATATGGTTCTGGTACTGATGCTAATACGAAGGAGTCAGAAAACTATGCAATCATCCCTTATGGAGGTTGTTTCCCTCAACCACTACCCTTTAACTCAGCCTACAATGGGATCATGACCCATTCTATTCAAAGAGTAGAACATGTACTGGAAGGATTCGGAGGTAAAGATGACCAGACTAATGGTATAACTAATCTACAAGAATATCTTACTAATCTGAAGAATGAGCTTATAGAAATGATTAAAAACTCGGCTTCTTCAGTTCCCACTGGATTAATCGCTATGTTTTCAGGTACTACTCCTCCAGATGGTTGGGCATTCTGTGATGGTATGTCTGGTAGACCTAATCTATTGGGTAGATTTGTAGTAGGGTATGATCCAAGTAATCAGGATTATAATACCATTGGTAACATGGGAGGAGAAGCCCTAGTAACTCTTACTTTAGATCAAATACCACCACATAGTCATAAGATTACGTTTAAAGAAGAAAAATGGGGGGACAATGCTAATAATCGACCATTCCCTAATCATACTAGGCCTGACTCAGGTTATTCTGCTGATACTCAAGTAACCGGAGGAGGTAGTCCTCATGAGAATAGACCTCCTTATTTCGTACTAGCTTATATCATTAAACTATAAACCTATATAAACTTTTAAAATTATTAGGGCTTTATTTTATAGAACAGCTAATCGCTTTCGTCCAACACACAAGTGGAATTCTTATTGGGAAATAAGTTACACTGGAAAGGGAACCTCATGCACTGGGTTCCCTTTTTTTATGTTAGTAATGTAAGTCTTCTTTAGCTTTCTCTTCCCAATATCTTATATCTTCTTTAAGTTCTGAGATATATCTTACCGAAGATTTAGTTCTAGGCATATCAAAAAACTCTACTAATAAAATGTTAGTGATACGAGAACCATCCTTGATTCTCTCTTTAATATAGGGAGGAGGACTAAGCAATATCTCGAAGATCAAATAAGCATCGGGAGATAGGTTCTTCTTCATATATTTATATAACATATCAAGCATTTCTCCTTTAGCTTTCTCTTCTTCTGTATCATCTTCTAGTTCTTTATCATTATCGAATAAATCTTCTAATTGGTAAAGATTCTGATGATATTCTGCTCCCTCTCCATAAGCAGTTCTTAATAAATGATTCTTAAAGGTACTGAGAGAAGCTAGTATCCTTGCTTTTAAATGTTCTTCTTCACAAGTACCGTAATATTTATTAAAGACAAATAACATCTTATCCCAGAAATAAGAACTTATGATATCGGGTGTAACATTAAACCTCCTATTATCAATTTGCTTAGTAAGACGTCTGATAACTGGTTTACAGATTTTATACATCCTATCAAAAGTTTCCTTATCATAATTTTCTTGCATAGGCTTCAACCTATGTATCTCTGATCCGTTGTTGCCATTTTCCTTTATCTTCATAAGTCTATGTTTTAAAATGATATGCAAATATAAGTATAATAAATCAAATATAAAATAATATATTAATAAAGTTCACCTAGAAGCTGAGGATTAGTGAGTACTAGGATGAGAGTCTATATGTACAACTCTAACCGAGACTATAGAAATCTATATGATTATACTTAATTATATTGCAATATGAAAAAAGATAATACCAAGTTTGAATTTGACACCAGCTTTCAATTAGAAATCCTAAGGTATCTCTTAAAGGATAAAGAGGGAGGCTTAATAATCAAAAAGATTAAACCAAGTTACCTAGTTCTGATTGAGCATTCTTTAATTGCCGAGGGCATATTTAAGTTCTTCAAAAAGAAAAACAAGATGCCTTCTAAGAATATCCTTAAAGAGGTTATAAAAGAATTACTTGAATCTAAAAATTACGTTGACCTGGTTACTAAGGATGATATACCCAATATCCATAAAATAATCGATGACCTATATTCAAATCCCTTGAATGATTCCGAATACATTCGAGAAAAGATATATCAATTCTCTACCTATGTAGAGATGAAGAACTTGAATGATTCTTTTGATTTGGATAACTTCGAACAATACGAAACCTATTCAAGGAAAATAGAAAAGATACTTCAAAACTC
>JAKPKF010000307.1 GCA_029553845.1 bacterium
TAACAGCTGAAGGCTTTGACCCTGTTTATGCTAATAAGCGTATGACTATTAAGGATGTTCCAAAGACAGATGATGATTGGAAGAGGATGGTTGCTAATGCTATGAGGGCTCATGAAGATAATCTTGATGTTGATAATAGAAGAGAGAGAATGATGAGTAAGGAAGTGATAGAGTCTATAAAGCAGAGCAAACAAATCCTTATTGACAAGACCGATTAGTTCTGATATAATGTTGGTTAGATAGTAAACAAATGCTTTGTTCAAAAATTGAACATAGGAAAGGAGGTGAGATGCTATGATAATTGAGTTCATGGTGAGTGTTGAGATTCCAGACCCAAAAGATAATGATTTGCAGAATGAGCCTGAGCTTCTGGATCTGCTTGATGCTGTGTTAGCAACTATGGAAGATGAAGCCAACAAGTCAGGACTTAGTATTATGAATGCAAGTTGGGAAGCTTATGACTAAACATATTTAGCAAGGGAGGCTAAGATTATGGAAAGGCATTTTGTAGTATTATCAAATCCTATTGGGAAGAAGCATAGCGTTAAGTATGTTTCAAAGGAAGAGAATAGTCCTATCACAGCGTTATATCTAATGCGTACAGCAATCAAGCCAGGGAAAGTTCCAGATAAGATTAAGGTTACTATAGAAGAGGAGGTGTAATGTGTCTAAGATCTTCACAGTAATCATTGATGAGGAAGTTCTAGCAGATATGGAAATACAGCTATTTGCTAGAGGAGAAATAGACCCAGGCATTATAATGAAGATGGAAAGCAAGGATATTCTTGAGAACTCCATCCCCTTTCCCATTACTTACATTGAGGAGGAGGAGTCTTAAGATGAAGCATATTATGTTCTACCTTTTCATAACACTATCTCTAATAATAGTTAAGACGATCCTAAATGGAGGACTTTGAGTATGGAGATAGAAGAATTGATTGCTGCTTTGAAAGATGCAGACCCTGCACAGTTGGCTATGCTAGCTCGTGAGATGCAGAAGGAGCATACTTCTACCAAATACAAACGAAGTAATGTTAAGTCTGGACCTGTTAAGACTTATACCACTGTTATTAAGAAGACAACTTGCCTTTGCTGTGGATCTAAGAATGTTAATAGGTATAATCTTGCCAAAGGTGAGCAGATAAGCAGTCTGGATAAGACTGGAGTCTATCACATCATAACAAGTACTGGAAAAGAGGGAGAGGTATTAGTCCCTGGGACTACAAGCAAGTGCCAGTATTGTGAGAGCAAAGTAAAGAGCTGGTCAAGGGAAGAGTTGGAGGAGCGCTTCTTAAGATTATTAAGGAGTTGCTCTTTCAAGGAGGTTTCAGACTATTCAAGTCCAGATATCTATAATGCTGGAAGGGAGGAGCCTGCTAAGATCTATACCTCAGAGGGAAAGATATGAAAATTCGAGTTGAAATATTTAAGGGTAATAACTGGATAAGATACTCTTATCATAGGAAGAGAGATGTTGCTATAAGAAAGGCAAGGACTTTGTATGATAAGCAGTATCACAGTACAAGGGTTATAGAAAATGGATCTATAATCTGGATGAGTTCGCATAATGTTGATTAACTCATTGACAAGTTTAAAATCTTATGTTATATTACAACCAATAATCGGGAGGCATAAGCCTTACGAAACAAACTTTTTGAAAGGAGAATAAGTTATGGCAGTAGAAATCAAAGCAACGTACAAGAAGGGTGATGTTGACAGGGAGATTGTTGTCCTGTACGACTTCGGCGCTAACCTGGAGGAGGCGAAGGCGAAGTTTGGTGAATCAGTTGTGTACGACAACTATGTGCGCTCCGGCAAGATCACGCTTCAGGCAGCTATGCGCAGATATGCAGCTGCTGGTTTGGATGAGAAGCAGATTGCGGATAAGATCGCAGCTATCACTCTCGGTGTCGCTGCTGAGCGTGTTGTTGATCCTATTGCAGCTACCCTGTCCAAGTTTGCATCCCTGCCGCCTGAAGCTCAGGCAGAGCTGCTCAACAAGTTGAAAGCCATGAAGAAATAGCCTCCCGTGGCAGAAGTGGGGAGGGTGCTAAATAGACCCTCCCTTTTTTCTAACCATTCTGTAAATGTTCATTGTTGAGGATTTATATAAGATGCGTACTGGAATTATGTTATGCTATCCCTTTGAAACAAAGCGCCTTGAGAAGTGGGGAAATAAGTTCCTTATACAGCCTAAACTTGATGGAGATCGTTGTAGAGCAATATTCTCAGAATATGGAGCTGTTACTCTGTATAGCAGTGAAGGAAATATTATAAATAGTGTTCCTCATATTCAAGCTCAGCTTGAAGATTTAGGATATAAGAATAAGGAGTTTGATGGAGAACTTTATACACATGGAGCTATGCATCAGGATATACATAGTGCTGTTAGTCGTACAGTTAATATACATCCTGAGTTTGAGCAGATAGATTATCACATCTTCGATTATGTATCTGATGAGCCTCAGTATGTTAGGAGTATAGAGTTACCAAAGCTCCTAAGGCCTATGGACAACATAAAGTTGGTCGAAACACAGTACGGAGAAACATTAGAAGACGTAATACACGGCTTGGAGTATTATACTGAAAATGGATATGAGGGCATAGTTCTTAGGAACTTAGACTATCCTTATATGCGCAAGCGTAGTACTGGCATGATGAAGTTTAAGCCTCGCAAGTCTGATTATTATCAGATAGTAGGATATGAAGAAGAAATAAGCATACATGGAGATCCAAAGAATTCCCTTGGTGCACTAATATTGGCGAGTGATACTAATGAAATCTTTAAGGTTGGAAGTGGTAGCTTCCTTACCAAGGAAAGTAGGAAAGTATTATGGGACAGAAGAGAAACTTTAGTGGGAGAAATAGCGCACATCAAGTATCAGCACTTGACGGAGCGAAGAGTTCCAAGGTTCCCAGTACTGGTAGATATAATAAGACCACTTTAAAGACAGTGAAGAAGGAAGTAGTTGTTGAAAATCACTCTGTTCAAAATTTGAACAAAGAGCGCATATTGCACTGCTTATACTGCGGAAAGCCTTTGCAAAGCAATAGGTATAAATTAAAGAATCAAGTTTGTAATCAAGAGTGCAGAAAGGCTTATACACAGAAGATGATTGAAGAGGAGAATAGGATAGCTGATATATTAAAGACTAGACAAAGAAGGCATAGTAGGAAGTGCAGAATCTGTGGTAAAGATTGCTTTCCAAACTACTTTTTCTGCAATACACATCTTAATAAGACAAGTATCCCTTTTGACTATGATTAGGAGGTTTTATGAGGAAAGAGGACTTTGGAAGGGTTAGTAAGTTTTATGATGAGAATCTTGAGAAGTTTGAAACAAAGCGTCAAGCTAGCAAGTATCTTAATCATTATGGTAAGGTTTGGAAAGAGGAGCATAATATTCCTCTTTCTGATCCTAAGAGGAAATAAGAAACATGGCCGTGTGGCGGAAGAGTAGAGACGCTAATGGACTCCAGTAAGTTCCGTATGGCCAGCAAGCTGGAGCGCGTAACGGAAGGAACGTGCAGGTATCAAATCCTGACCACGGCCAGTTTTGAAAGGAGAAAGTATGAAAATCAGAAAACTTTATCACCTAAAAACATTAAAGTTTTGTTTGGAATTATGGATCGGATGGAGAAGTTTTAAATTAACTGGTTTCTGGTTTACAGATAGAATAGGGAAATAATACATGGCCGTGTGGCGGAAGAGTAGAGACGCAGGTAGCGTTAGAATTGACTAGCGGTGAAAGTAGGGGACAGCCAACTAAGTTGCAGGTATCAAATCCTGCCACGGCCAGTTTGAAAGGTTCTGCGTAAGGGCTGCCCACGTAGTAGGACTAGAGCAGGACGCACGGACGCAACAAGAAGTCCGAATCTTGCCAACATTATAAGGAGGATATATAAAATGGGACGTGAAGTAAGAATGGTTAGTAAGGACTGGCAGCACCCGAAGAGAGATGACGGAAGTTATGTGCCGCTTTTAGGTGGTTCGTATTCTGCCGACGAAAAAGAATTTCTCAAAATA
>JAKPKF010000343.1 GCA_029553845.1 bacterium
GAGTTTATACCAAAAGACAAGAAGAAGGGGGAGATTAGACTAGGTTGGCAGGGTGGAGTAAGCCACTTGGGAGACTGGGAGGAGATAAAAGAACCATTAGCAAGGGTATTAAAAGATTATCCAGAGGTTACTTTACATATTCTAGGTAGTTATTACAAAAACCAGTTCATAGACATAGCCGATAGAATAACAAGATATCCTTGGTATCCATTCAGAGGTTATACTTTTAGATTAAAGACGCTAGGTTTAGACGGAGCTATTATTCCACTAGAAAGCAAACCTTTTAATGAGTTCAAAAGTGAGATTAAGTTTGTGGAGTTTACTGCTTTGGGGGTTCCAAGTGTAGTAAAGGATATGTTGCCGTACTCAAAGGTCATAAATAATGACAATAGCTATCCATACAAAGATAATAAGGAGTTTGAAGAGCAATTAAGGGCTATGATTGAGGATATTAAGAGTAAAAAGGCTCAAAACAAGGTTAAAATAGGTCAAGAATGGGTTAAAAAGGAGAGAAATCTGACTAAGGAAGCAGGAAAATTAGTCAAGTTATACAAGAGTATTCTACCAGAAGAGACACAAAGGGAGTTGTTGTAAACATGGTATAATTATATATAAGGATACGAGGATGATTTAATTGATTTAGTACAAAGATGACATTCTCGCAAATGCAAACGGAAGTGGGAGACTTGCTCAATATGACCATAGACGCAAACTCTACGGTTACGACTACCCAAGTTAAAAGGGATTTGAATACTGCGAGAGACTTGGTATTAAACAGATTGCTCGTACTCGGTCAAAATTACTTCCTACGAATTGCTAAGGCTGATACGGTTGCTAATCAATCCTTGTATTCACTTCCAACAGATTTTAGAAAGTTTGCAAGGCTAGAAGTAGGGTATACCAATGCCACGGACAGAGTAAAGGCAGACCAAATTGATCTAACCGAGATAGGGGATTACAGCCTAGATACATACTCGGAAGTGAACCCTAAATACACAATAGTTGGCAATATGTTTGAACTAAGACCTACTCCTACAACGGCCATAAAAAATGGGTTGTACATGATTTATGTAGAGAATCCTGCCGATATGAGTGGGGATGATGACACTTCAGGTCTTCCTTTAGACTATGATAGCCTACTTACTCTTTATGCTAGTGCCAAGGGAAAGTATACCCTGGGACTACCACAGGAGGGCAATAACATGATGGGTCAATTCCAATTAGGCTTGGATGAGATGGAGAATAACATTGTAGAAAGAAACATTGATAGTGGTGGAAGAATAGCCATAGTAGATAATTATGGAGGTCTATAATGACAAACTGGACAGAAGTAAACGATGTTAGTACAAGTTGGGGACAGGGAGATTATCCCGTAGATAGTTTAATAACAGAAGGTAATGAGGAGTTTTTGACCGAAGATAGTGAGATTATTGCAACGGAAGGGATACAGATTAACTGGGGGGAGACAGAAGAAATATGGACTGATACAGCAGATATAGCAACTGTGTACACTAAAATAAGCGATTTATAAAATGGCAAAGAGAATAACTGAGTTTACAAGTGCAACATCCCTAGCAGAGACGGATGTCTTACCCATTGTAGATGTAAGTGATACAACTCAAGCAACCAGTGGTACTACTAAAAAGTCTGCCTTGTCTTTGATTGCAGACTACCTAAAAGCAAGAGTGGAGACATTAACTAACAAGACTTTAACCTCTCCTAAGATTAATGAAGATGTAGTTTTAACTGCGACATCAACAGAGTTAAATAAAATTACAGGAATGTTAGATTGGTTTTACCCAGTTGGAACAATTTATGAGACAACCTCTACCGATTTAGACACTACTACGAAAATGAATGCTCACTTTGGAGGTACTTGGGAAGAATATGGAAGTGGTATGGTGTTGGTGGCAAAATCAGCAGATACAGAGTTTGATACTATTGGAAAAACTGGTGGGGCAAAAACACACACACATACTCTTGGTGACGGTTTTGCTAAGATAGGTTTCCACGCGGGTGACCTTTTTCAAGACCAAGACGATACTGGTAGCTATACAGCAGACAGAAAGTGTGTTATCAGTGGCACT
>JAKPKF010000348.1 GCA_029553845.1 bacterium
AGATACCCAATTGAGAAGATAACCATAGACAAAATGAGAATTTTAGAAACTTATGAAATTGGTCTAAACTGTATATCAATATTTATCGTTGATTCTAAGAGATAATTGCAAAAATAATTGGAAAAATATAGAATTAGGGAAATGTACAATAAAACAGGTCTGCACAAAGAAAAAATCTGCAAAACAGTTTTTACAACACAACTCTTTTTTTAATGAGACTTTTTCCCTTAAATATAAACTTTTAGATTTAAATATATGAATAGTAATGTTGAAGAAAAATCAAAATTAGAAAAAATAAGACACTCAGCTTCCCATGTATTGGCACAGGCAGTACTTAAACTTTACCCTGATGTTAAATTAGGGATAGGACCTGCAATAGATAATGGTTTCTACTATGATTTTGAATTCTCTGAACCTCTTGAAGAAGAAGATCTTCCAAAGATTGAGAAAGAGATGAAAGAGATAATTAAACAGGATTTACCAATCAAACAAATTTTCATGAAGAGAAAAGAAGCTCAGGAATATTTACAGAAAACTGACCAGACATATAAATTACAATTACTTGAAGAAATCCCTGACAAAGAGCTAAGTTTCTACATTACAGGAAGTAATGATTTTGCAGATCTTTGTCGAGGTCCTCATGTTGAAAGCACAAAAGAGATTGGGTTTGTAAAATTAACAAAAACTGCAGGAGCTTACTGGAAAGGTGATGAAAAAGAAAAAATGTTAACTAGAATATATGGAACTGCATTTGAAACAAAAGAGGAATTAAAAGATGCTCTTGCAAAAATGCAACTCGCAGAACAGAGAAACCATAGAAAATTAGGAAAACAGCTAGAACTCTTTGCCATAATCCCAGAAATTGGACAGGGATTACCAGTATGGCTTCCAAGAGGATACAAAATTAGAAGAATTCTAGAAGAGTATATGCTCGACTTAGAAGAAGAGGCAGGATACTTACATATCTTAACTCCACATATTAACAAAGAGATTCTCTTTAAAACCTCTGGACATTTAGACTTCTATAAAGATTCTATGTATCCACCAATTAAGATTGATGAAGAAACTTACTACCTTAAACCAATGAACTGTCCAGCAGGAATGATGGTTTACAATCTCTCTCCTAAAAGCTACAGGGATCTTCCATACAAACTTGGAGAGTTTGGTACTGTATATAGATATGAGAAAACTGGTGAATTACAAGGATTACAAAGAGTTAGAGGTTTTACACAAAATGATGCACATATCTTCTGTGCTCCTGACCAACTAGATAGCGTAATTAATGAGACATTAGACTTACTTGATACTTTCTACAAAGATGTTGGCTTCGACAATTACAAATTTAGACTCTCTCTCTCTGACTGGGAGCAAAAAGCAGACAAATATGCAGGAGATCCAAAGAGATGGGAATTTGCAGAACAAACTTTAAGACAAGTCCTTAACAACAGAGGATTAGAATTTGAAGAGATGCCAGGAGATGCTGCTTTCTATGGACCAAAGATTGATGTACAAGCCGTTAATGTCTTTGGAAAAGAAGACTCAATTTCAACTATTCAGTTAGATTTCAATCTCCCTGAGAAATTTGACATTAAATATATAGATGAAGATGGAGTAGAGAAACAGCCATATATCATCCACAGAGCACTAATTGGCTCATTTGAAAGATTCTTCGCCTTCCTCATAGAGCATCATGGTGGAGATTTCCCACTTTGGCTTGCACCTGAACAGGTTTACATCGTTCCAATTTCAGAGAAACACAACGACTATGCCAAACAGGTCTACGCAAGTATTAAAGAAGCACATCTAAGAGTAAAAATAGATGACAGAAACAAGAGTATGCAATCAAAAATCAGGGATTCAGAGAAGCTAAAAATCCCCTACATACTAATCCTTGGAGATAAAGAAGTAGATACCCAAACTGTCTCCATTAGAGCTAGAAAAAGCAATGAACATGGTTTGATGAAAATACAAGAATTCATAGACACATTAAAAGAGGAAGTCCGAACAAAGGGAACTAACTCTGGTATTTAAATTAATACAATATATATTTAATGTCTTACGAAGAGAAAAGAGAGCTTAAAAAAGATTTCGGTCCCCGAGTAAATAATTACATTCGTGTACCACAGGTACAATTAATAGATGACAAAGGAGAAAATTTAGGAATTGTAGATACAGAGCAAGCAAAAAAGTTAGCACTAGAAGCAGGATTAGATCTGGTAGAGGTAGGTTCAAGTGCTAAACCACCGGTATGCAGAATAATGAACTTCTCCAAGTATCTTTACGAGCAGAACAAGAAAAAAAGAATGAACAAGGGAGGAAAAATGAAAGAGCAGAAAGAATTTAGATTCACTCCAGTAATGGATGTGGGTGATACAGACTACAGAATTAAAAGAGCTAAAGAGTTTCTTCTTAAAGGACACCCTGTTAGATTGACCATGGTCAAAAAAGGTAGACAGAGTATGGATCAAGCAAGGTCTGTTTTTACTGAAATATTGACTAATTTTGCGGATTATAGTAGTATCGAAGCCGAACCAAAGAGTGAAGGAAACAGAATTTCAATTACTTTTAAATCAGATGGCAAGACAAAAAACAAACAAAACAGCGAAGAAAAGAATCAGGCTATCCAACCCGAGGGGGAACAGAAAGCCGAAATTAAGATATAAGCAAAGTCACCAGGGTCATTTGAAGACAAAAAGATCTTCAAGATCTAAGAGAAGACAGCTTTCTAATGCCATTGTTGGTAAAACTAATGATAGAAAGATTAGAAGAAAAATAGTTAACATCTAGATATACAAACATGAGAGTAAAAGGTGGAAAAGTAAGAAGTAGAAAACATAATAAAGTCCTAGCATCAACAAAAGGATATAGAATGACAAAGAGCAACCTTTACAAGGTTGCACACGAGGCATATCTTCACGCAGGGCAGTATGCATACAATCACAGACAGAGAAAAGCAAGTGAGATGAGAAGAGTATGGATTTCCAGAATAAATGCAGCTTGCAAGAATAATAATATTCAATACAATGATTTAATCGATGGTCTTAAGAAAAAAGGGAGTACATTAAATAGAATGGTACTAGCAGACATCGCATACAATAATCCAGAAGTATTTTCCTTTATAGTAACATCTCTGTAGAGTACCTTGATTTTTGACATTTAAAGGACTCTACAAGGAGTCCTTTTTCTTTTTAAGATAAAAATATACAATATAAGAAGCATGCATACATTAAAGACTTTAGAAAAGATAAAAACCGAGATATTAGAAAGCAACAGTACTTACTCTGAATTCAAAGAAAAATATCTTGGAACAAAAGGTCTTGTTACACTTGCACTAAAAGATATCACCACCATAGACAAAAAGGATAGGGCAGAGTATGGGAAACAGATAAATGAAATAAAAAACATTTGTAACGATATTCTCCAAAAGAAAAAATTACAAGAAGAGAAAATACATACAAGCAAAAAGATTGACCCAACAGCACCCTTTGACATAAATACACCTTCAGACAAATTGCCTGAGATTTTAGATTTAAAAGGTTCTAAACATCCACTACATAAAGAAGTAGAAATATTTACAGATATATTTAAAGATATGGGTTTTGACATACTGGAAAGCAGACAAATTGACGATGACTACCATATGTTTGAATCCCTCAATTTTCCTAAAGGACATCCTGCAAGAGACATGTATGACACCTTCTGGACAGAGGACGGTTTTGTACTACCAGCACATACCTCTACAATGCAAAACAGAGCATTAAAGAAATTCGGCCCTCCACCAATTAGAGTAGTACTTCCTGGGAGATGCTTTAGAAACGAAGCAACAGATGCTAGTCATGAACATACTTTTTACCAAATAGAGGGCATTTATGTTGACAAAGGAATTTCACTTGCAAATATGCAAGCAACTATAAAAACATTTCTAGAAGCGTATCTCGAAAAAGAATTAGAAGTAAAAATACAACCAGCTTTCTTTCCATTCACAGAACCAGATTGTGAATTTATAATTAGCTGTCCTTTCTGTGACAAAGTAGGATGTTCAACATGTAATCACTCTGGTTGGATAGAGTTAATGGGATGTGGAATGATTCATCCTAATGTTCTCAAGCAGGGAGGGATCGACCCAGACATATATTCTGGCTTTGCATGGGGATTTGGTGTAGATAGATTAACAATGATTAAACTTGGAATAAAAGACATCCGTCTTCTTAGAGACTCTAATCTTAATTTCCTCAGACAATTCTAATATGAAAGCATCCATTAATTTACTAAAAAAACTAAGCGGAGTAGAGCTAGAAGACAAGGAAATTGTTAAATTAATATCTGAGCACATTGGACAGGTAGAAGACTTCCACGACTTAAGAAACGATTACAAAGATATTGTCATTGCAGAAATAATTGAGAAACAAGAGCATCCAAATGCAGATAAATTAGGTGTTTACAAAATTTCAGATGGTAAAGACAAATTAATACAAGTCTTAGCAGGGGACAAAACTCTCGAGATTGGTGACAAAGTGGTGTATCTAAGACCAGGTAGTAAAGTTCCATACACCATATATACAGAAGTTCAACCTGTGGTAATTTCAAAAAGAAAAATGCGAGGCATTGAATCCAATGGTATGATGGGTGCTGAGAAAGAATTAAACATTGGACCAGATTACACCCATGTTCTAAGACTTCCTAAAGATGCTCCAGTTGGAGAGAGTTTCTCAAAATACTACGAACTAGACGATACAGTTGTAGATATAGAAAACAAAGCATTAACCAACAGAGGAGATCTATTCGGGATACTTGGATTAGCGAGAGAACTCTCTGCTATTACAAACAATCGGTTTGAATCACCAAAGTGGTACACAGAGGACAACATACACTATACAGAAGAAACAAGCTGTTTAAATATCAATATAACCAACGATGCAGAGGCACTATGTCCAAGATATACAGCAATCTCTCTTGACAATATTAAGATTGAGCAGTCACCCATATGGTTAAAATCTTTTCTCATTAAATCTGGAATTGCATCTGTAAATAATATCGTAGATATTACAAACTACCTCTCCCATCTAATTGGACAACCTCTTCATGCATTTGACTATGACAAACTAGTAAAAAATGACCCAAATGCAAAAGGAGTCGCAAATATAAATATTCGTATGGCAAAAGTCGGAGAAAAAATACTTGCCCTAGATAATAAACTCTATGAACTAGATGAGGACTCAATGGTAATTGCAGATAGTACAAATCCAATAGCAATAGCAGGTATTATTGGTGGTAGTGATACTCAAGTAGACGAAAGTACAAAAAGAATCGTACTTGAGTGTGCTAATTTTGACAAGACATCCATTAGAAAAACTTCCATGAGACTTGGTATCTCCACAGAAGCTGCTACAAAGTTTAAACATGCAATCAATCCATATACTTGCATTCCTACATTAATAAAGGCAGTAGAGCTCATCAAGGAGCTCTCTGGGGCTTCCTTAGCTTCTGAGATTGTAGATATATATCCATTACCACTAGATAATAAATCTCTTTCTTTCTCTCTAGACTCTCTGAATACACTGCTAGGAACTAAACTTACAAGAGATACTGTCGAAACAATCCTTTCAAATATGGAATACAAAGTAGATAAGAAAGAGAAGGAAGATATCAAAGTACAAATTCCGTACTGGAGAATGGATATAGATATTAAAGAAGATATATTTGAGGACATAGGAAGAATATATGGCTACAACAATATCCCAATATCTTTGCCTGTGAGAGATATTCAACCATCTAGAGCTAATGAGCTTTACAATCTTAAGAGAAAAATACGGGAAATTCTTTCAAATAGCGGTGCTAACGAGACAGATACATACAGCTTTACAAATATTGAAACATTAAAAAAATGTAACCAAGATCCAGAATTAGCATTCAGAATTAAGAACGCTCTAGCCCCAGAGCTTTCACTTATGCGAACCTCATTAATATCCTCTTTACTCACTAAGAGTGAAGAAAATATTCAAAGAGGATTTAACAGGTTTGTACTTTTTGAAATGAATATAGCCCATCAAAGAAATCTAACAGATGGTACAGGACTCCCATTAGAATCATGGTATCTCTCTACAGTAATGATAGATTCTACCAATACTTCTGATACATCTGCTTTTTACTTAGCAAAAAGATATCTGAACAAAATCCTTGATACGCTACATATCGAAGACATACAGTATACTTTGGTTTCAGAAAGCAGCGAAAAAGATCTTCCATCAAATATTAAAAACTTGGTTTATTCATTTGAACCAAATAGAGCAGCATTAATTACATACAAACAACAAATCCTTGGTGTAATAGGGGAGTTTAGTACTCTAGTAAAAAATAATTTTAAACTACCAGTATACTCTGCTGGTCTTGAGATAGATCTTAACTCTTTGCTAAGTATAGAACCTGAAACAAAGATCTACCAAGAGGTTCCTAAATATCCGTCTAGTATCAAAGATCTTTGTGTAGAGGTAGATAGAGATATCAAATATATAGATTTAGAAAACGAGATACGAAAAATTGTAAATAGAGGAGATCTGTGGGGAGAAGTTACATGTATAGATATTTACTCAAAAGACAAAGAAGATGGAAAAAAGAGAATTACTTTTAGATTAAATCTTAGAAACTTTCATAAAACTCTAGATAATAAAGATATAACAGAAATCATTGGAAAGATTGGAAAGAATTTGAAAGATAAATTTCATTCTGGCATTATCTGAGCCCCCCCATTTGCTACTACCTCAATAACTACACTCTTAGTAGTAGTTTTCCCCAGATTATCTATTACCGTTACTGTAACTGTATGATTTCCAAGAGCTACAGATGGATCTACAAAATAATTAATCACAAAAGTTCCATTTGCACTAACAGCACTACCTACAATGTTAGTACCATCAAACTTAGCTTCAAAGGTAGCGATGCTTTCCATAACACTTACAGAACCAGATATCTCAAGATTTGTTCCTTTTACAACTTTCTGGGCATTAACTGGAGTTGTCAATTCGAGTAACGGAGCATTGTCTGGGCCCAAAGGCAATGGACATATCCCTGTAGCTGGTTCTTTCGGAAGGTATGGGGAATTTTTAATGCTTAACAAATATTTCATATATGCATCTCTTTGGTATTGATTCTCCAAAGTAGTTGATAGAACAATTTTTGTCGTTGTTAAACCATATTTTCTTGCAGCTTCTAAGTTCTCTGGTATTAATCCATTAGACTTACATATCTCATATACTTTTCTGTTATCTACCTGTGGTGCTCTACCAGAAATATATACTGATGCCTCTTTTTTACAATCGACACCATCGGCTGGAGTAGCACCTGTATCTGTACATACTACGGTTGAGAGAACTCCTGCAGGCCTATTGTAGGTAGATGGTGCATATCTCGACGCTACTCTTGTCATGAATGAATTAGCAATCCCTAGAGGTACAATTGAACCCCATGCACCTGGAAGTACTTGATTATTATTGTTTCCATTCCACACCCCAACGACTAAACTAGGGTGATAGAGAATTGTTGTTAAATCCTTTGGACCATCTGTTGTTCCTGTTTTTCCACAGACTCTCTTTCCATTGACAGTATATTTTGAATTATTAGGTCTATCATTCATACCACCTAAATCACAAAGCATCCAGTTAAGAAGATATATCTCTTTCTCGTCAAATATTCTCTGTCCTTTATTTTCACCTGCTTCCTTTAATATCTC
>JAKPKF010000362.1 GCA_029553845.1 bacterium
TCTAATTCCTCTAAGATTGGTCCCAACATTCTACAAGGACCACACCATGGAGCCCAGAAATCTACAAGAACTAAACCTTCACTCTTAAGGACTTCATTCTCAAAATCCTCATCTGTTACATGTACTACTGACATATATATATATTCTATTAATTTAAAAGTATTGAAATATGGGCATTTAAACATATTCCTAGTATAATTATACCATGCTAAAGATAGATATCTACAAAAACATGCAACAAGCAATACTTAAAGCCATTGACACACTTAAAAATGGTGGACTTATCATATACCCAACAGAAACATGCTACGGACTTGGTGGAGATGCAACTAACCCTAAAGCCCTTGCTAAACTACTCTCCTACAAGAAATACAGAGGCTCCAAACCCATATCCATAGCCGTATCTGACAAACAAATGGCAGAGAAGTATGTAGAGCTCAACGAAATGGCAAACAACCTTTACGAAAACTACCTACCAGGTCCCATAACAGTAATCTCCATGAGCAAAGGAGTACTTACTAGTCCTGTTGTCTCCTCCCGTGGAGCTGTAGGAGTAAGAATACCTGCATATCCCTTTACACAAGAACTAATTGCAAGATATGGCAAACCAATAACTGCAACATCCGCTAATGTATCCTACAGATCTACCCCATACAGTATAGACAAGTTAGTAAAAGATCTTCCTAAGAAAAGCTTAGAATTAATAGATCTGTTTTTAGATGCTGGGCAACTACCTCCAAATCCTCCCTCTACTGTACTAGATACAACTATGAATGAACTCTCTGTACTAAGACAGGGCTCAATACAGTTTGCAAACGCTCTTGTTAAAAATAAAAAAATTTTTGCTAGAGAAACCAAAAGTCCCCAGGAAACCATATCTCTAGCTAAAGAATTCTCAGACAAATATCTTAAAAACGGTATACCATCTGTTGTAGCTCTAAGTGGAGAACTAGGAGCAGGTAAGACTCAGTTTACTAAAGGTATTGGACAGAGTCTTGGTGTAGAGGGGATAGTTAATTCTCCAACATATACCATAATCAATGAGTATAAATACGATGGTAAGATACTTGCACATATGGATACATGGAGATTAGAAAAGGGGGAGTTAGAAAAATCTGGATTAATTGAAAACTTAGAAGCAGGAAATATTGTAGCCATCGAATGGGCAGACAAATTCTTTGAAGAAATATCTGCACTATGTGACAATATGGATATACCAATGTACAAGGTAGTAATTAAACATGTATCTGAACAGGAAAGGAGTATAGAGATATATGAAGGATAGCCAACCAAACATAATTGCATTTGACACAAGCTGTGACGATACATCCGTAGCCGTACTACAAGGAAGAAGGATACTTTCAAGCGAGGTATCCTCTCAAGTAGAAATTCACTCTCAGTGGGGTGGAGTAGTCCCAGATATTGCTAGGCGTGAGCATGAGAAGAATAT
>JAKPKF010000368.1 GCA_029553845.1 bacterium
CCCCCAAAGAAATTTAGGGATATTAAATTCAAAGAGCTAGACACGGATTATATCCCGGCAGGCTGCATCACTTTGCAAAAGAAGGCTAGAAATGTTTTAGATTTAAATCAGCCGAGTAAAATAAATAACTATCCTACCGCCCAAAAAGAAGTTATTACAAAAGCCAAAGCTCTGCAGATTACAGAACGGCCTCACACGGAAGAGGAGGCAGCCCTTCTTGAGGACTTAACTGTCGACATTGAAGAATATGACCAAAGACTAATCGAACGCCTTAGAGGGGTCTTAAATGACCTTATAAACATTCCATCTCATCAGATACTTTCTATGAAACCCTCCGACCGTTTAAAGAACACAAACGATATTATAAAAGCCATCAGGCTCCTACAGGGTAAGTCCACCGAAAACAAACAAACTTTATCTCTAGTAAAGGCCATAGGAATTGCAACAACCAGAAGAACTCCAACAAAATGATTTAGTAAAGCTAGTTCTTGATTGGCAAACCTCTCCACGCAGGTTTGCTATTGAGGCTTTAGGCGTTACACCCACCAGTCAGCAAGGCGATTTGTTAGACAGGTTGGGTGAATTAACCCGTGTCAAGATAAAGAAGTGGAACACACCTCACGAACTTACAGCCGAAGAGGAAGCACTGTCCAAGAAGGTTGGTATATCCGTAATGTCAGCCAAAGGTACAGGAAAAGACGCTGTTCTATCTTGGTGCATTTTATGGTTTTTATGTTGTTTTAGAAATTCCAAAATACCTATGACAGGTGTCAGCTATGAGCAAATGAAAATAGTTTTAATAGCTGAAATAGCAAAGTGGGCTAACCGAATAGATAAAGATGGTAACCCCTGCTTTATCTTAAAAGATATTGTTCAAATAGGCACCGACAAAATTTGGATTTCTATGGACGAATCACCGGGAGAAGAGGGTAAAAGTTGGTTTGCCAAACTTAGAACTGCCCCCAAAGGCTCCAAAGATGAAGTTCAATCCAAGACAATGGACGGACTCCACGCCGATTATATGATGGTTGCGGTCGATGAAGCCGACGGTGTTCCCGATGCAATTTTAAAATCCTTAGACACCACACTCACTTCTCCTGTAAACTTTATGCTGCTCATATTCAACCCAACCAAGAACTATGGATACGCATATAGAACCCAGTATGACAGAGAAGGAGATTATTTTATAAAGCTCCAATGGTCGGCACTTGATTCAGAGAACGTTACGGCAGACCAAATAGAGCGAATGAGACGTTCTTATCCCGAAGGTTCACCCGAATACAACGTAAACGTTTTAGGTATTCCGCCCGAACAGACCGAAGGTACCCTTATTCCCCAGCAATGGCTTGATGCTGCCGTTGACAGAGACATTACTCCTGATGATAAGACCCCAAGGATAATGGGTGTTGACCCGTCCCGCCAAGGTGGAGACCCCGCTGGCATAGTAATCAGAGACGGTGGCAAGATTTTAGATTTAATAGAATTTAGAAAGTTGGACACCAACGAACTTTCCGATGAGATTGTTCAAATTTTCTCTGAATGGGAATGTGATATGGTTTATATAGACTCCATCGGCAATGGCGCAGGGGTTTATGACGTGGTAAAACGAAGATTACCCGGACGAGTTAGAGCCGTAGACGTTTCCACCAAAGCACGTTCCCAGCGTTACAAAAGATTAAGAGATGAACTCTGGTGGCGTGTTCGTATGGGCTTTGAAAATAACACCATTTCAATACCCTCCAAGATAAGATTATACAGACAATTCTACAATGAGTTGCTGGTTATGAGACGTGAAACCGATGATGATACAAACGGCAAAATTAAGATTGAATCTAAAATAAAAATGAAGTCTCGAGGAGCTAAGAGTCCTAACCTAGCCGATGCTTTTATGGTTACTATGTATGCCAATGAGCTTGCATTTGATTGTGATACTAAAAAATGTAGAGCCAGAAAAGACCCATATGATGACCTTGAAAATATGTCTAGGTTTGATGTACAATATAATGAAAATGCTTGGCTAGGAGTTTAAGGATTATGGCAGAACTTCATTTTACAACTAAATCAGGTAGCAAGCCACACACCCATATCATATACATTGATGCTGATACGGGCGATGCTGTTTGTTCCACGTGTCAGAATCATACTCACGAAGTATTTCCGACCGAAACCGTAATGGTTCTCTCTACTGACTTAGAGCATACCCATCAGGTTATACCTCTCCCTGTTCAGTCAGACGACATTAAACCGCCCACAGGCGATGATGAGGAAGTTGTCCGCGATGCTCTCACCCTTTTTAAATCTGCTTGTGAGTATGAAGCAAAGTCTAGGGAGATGGGCAAAGAGTCCTACGAATTTTTTAAAGGTAACCAGTGGGACAAAGGTCTTAAGTCTGAACTCAACTCTAAGAAAAGAGCCACCCAAGTTTATAATTATATCCAATCCAAGATTGATGTTCTATCAGGATTAGCTAGACAAAACAGAACAGACCCCAGAGCTTTCCCAGTTGAGGGTTCCGATGGAGGGGTAGCTGATATAGCCACAGCCGCATTAGTCCGAATATCCAAAAACAATGCTCTTGCCTCTGAAGAAATAAGAGTTTTTGAGGACGAAGTTATCACAGGCAGAGGACTTTTCCACGTTTATATTTCTCAAGACAAAGACCCACGTGGTGATATAGTTATAGAGCGTTTCCCTTGGTCAGATGGATACTTTGGTGCACACAGTAAATTTGATGCTTCCGATGCTACACACGCACACAAAGCCAAATGGATTTCAGCAGCAGAAGCTAAGAGCAGATACCCGGAACTCAAAGATGATATAGACGGCTTGATAGCTGACAGTAGGGAAGAAATAAGTACAACCAATTTAGTTCAAGACCCCGGAAGTAAAGGCTCGACAGTTGATTTTAAAACTCACCCCGAGATTATAGACCAACAGCACAGAAGAATTAGACTTATAGAACACGAAATAAAAGAATTTAAAATAGATTATAATATCGTATCTCCTGATGAAACGATTTTAATTAAGACCACGAGAGAAGTTTTCAACAAACTTAAAGAACTACCTTCAAACATAAAATTAGTTGGCATTAAAACTACCAGAGAAGTTATCCGAGTTGTAACGACTATTGGCGACAAACTCATTTCAAATGAGTACCCCTTTAGGCCGTACAACGGATTTTCACTTATACCATCTTATGCCTATAAATTCGATGACGGTACTTGGTTCGGAAAAGTTGAGGCGATGAAACACGCTCAAATGGAAATAAATAAGCGCGGTAGTCAGGGGATAGATATTGTAAATCGTATGCTGGGTCGTGGTTGGTTCATAGACGCAGAAACATTTAACTCCCCAAGCGATGAGAATAAATTTATTAAGAACTCGGGTTCTTCGGGCTGGGTACAGAAAGTTCAATCCGTTGATAGACCACCTAGACAAGCTGATTCTATGTCCTATCCCCCTGAACTGTTCAACCTCCACCAGTTAAATCTTTCCATTATGGAAGGCGTATCGAATATTACTTCGTCACTTTCAGGACAGCTACAAACAGGTTATGAATCAGGTTCCGCAATTTTGAGATTACAGCGTTCAGGACTTGTGGGTAATGAACGTGTATTCGACAACTTTATACTTTCCAAACAAACTATGTTTAGGAATGTATTCAGGCTTATGCAAGAATTTTATTCCCCCGCCAGAATAGCCCGCATAGTCCTTTCAGAGGCTTCTGACACACAACGTTCAGAGCCTTTAACCATAGGTGATAATGAAATAAGTCCTTTCAGGTCGCCCGAGGAAGATGAAATGATATACCAAGATATTCAAAATATGCTTGACACTACGGACTTATTAAAGTACGATATTCAAATAGGGGAGCAGATTTTTTCTGCTACAAATAAAGAAGCGCAGTTTACAATGTGGAGTGAAGCAGCTACTCACGGTTTACCGGTTCCTCTTGAAATGCTTATTGAACTTTCTAGCCTACCTAACAAGGGCAAATGGAGCAAGATAGTTAAAGAGCAAGAATCAATGAGGCAACAAATGGAACAGATGAAGTACACTGCCGAGCTTCAAAAAGCAGGTAGAATACCTGTCAACCCGACCAATGAGGAACCAAGATGACAAATTCAAACACAACAGAATCCATCACAGACGAATTATTGAGCAATCTTTCTGACGAAGAATTAGAAAACAGACTTTCCGACAAGGAAGATTCACCCGCACCCGAAACGGTACCAGCGGACAATGAACAAACCAAAGAGACCAAAGAACCTGAACAGACGAAACAACCCGAACAGCCTACCAATGAGGAACCTACGGAGCAACCAAAGCAAACCGAAGCTGACCACGTAAAGGCTCTTGAGGAATCCAAAGCAAAGTTAGAGAAACAACTTGCTAACTTACAACTGGTTTATGGCCGCCAGTCTAACGAACTCGGAGAGTTAAGGGCAAAACTTAAAGAATTAAAAAAGCCTACTCAAGAGGATTATGATGCTGACACCCCGAAGGCATTAGAAGAACAGAAAGAGTATGACAGGGTATCCCAAAGGGCACAAGAACTTGAGCAAGAACAAGTGAATCTTTCCATCGTGGAGCGTAACATTCACTTTGCCAAACAATTCTCGCCCGACTTAGAAGCTAACGCACCACATATATATAAAATTTTAACTGAACAGGACGGCTTTACACCTCAACAGGCTAATGAGTTTCTGGGGCAAATCTTTATACAGAATCCCCTGACAGTCTACCAGTTGAATAAAAGAGTCAAAGAAGTAAACGAAATTCAAAGACTCAAAGCTGAAATCAACAGGCTTAAGCAGGCTCCTGAACAAATGTTGAATAAAATATCCAAGGCAGCCAGCAATGGTTCTAATGTTGCGGGCACAGTTTCTACCCCCGCTTCAAGACCGGAGCTGGGTTTCTCCGATTATTCAAAACTTTCTGATAAAGAGTTGGACAACCTTATTGCTGAAAGTTTAAAAAACGAAAGGATTTAATATATGGCTAGTACAGCTATTACAACAAATGACCCTGTAACCAAGAAAGCGTGGGAAGAAAAAGCTTTCCGAGAAGTACGAAAAGAATCGTATGTTAGCAAGTTTATGGGCGGCACTTCTGATTCACTTATCTTTGAACAAACTAAACTCACAAAAGAGAAAGGTGATAAAATCACCTTTACAATATTCCCCCGTGCAGACTCACCAGTTATTTTAGGTTCTTCAGGACTTTCTCTTGAAGGTAAAGAAGGCGTTGTTGAACACTTCACAGACTCAATCAATCTTGAAGAATACAAAACAGGCTTCAGGTATGAAGAAGGTCTCACCGTTCAGAGAGCTTTCTTTTCTGTATCCGAAGAACACGCTAAGGCTCTCGACGTTAGAACTGCCGAAGTTATAGATAACCTGTGGTTTGATGCTATTCAGGCTTCACCCTCAAGAATTATCTATGGTGGGGGCCAAGCCAGCCTAACAACTTTAACATCTGCTCATAAACTTTCACCTGCACTTGTAAGAAGATGTGCCGCCCTTGCCCGAGCTGGCTTCGCCAATGGCTCTAATGCAAGAACTACCTATCCTTTCCAACCCGTTAAGATAGGCGGTAAGTCTTACTTTGTTCTCTTACTCCACCCTTATGCTTGTTATGACCTCAAAAATAACTCTGAATACCAAGGTTATCTTAGAGAAGCTGAAAAACGCGGTCCGGACAATCCTATCTTCACTGGCGCACTTGCTATTATTGATAACGTTGTTATCCACGAACACGAAAATATACAGATTAAGAAAACTGTAACCGATGGTAAAGATGTTTATTACTGCACAGGTGTATTCTTAGGTGCCGGTTCTTCTATCTGGGCTTGGGGTAAACGTCCCGTAACTGTAAATAAGGTATTTGGTTATGAAGAATCTACTGGTATCGGTAGAAAGTTTATTGCTGCTACAAAGAAGACACAGTTTAAATATTCTTCATCTGATGCTAACCCCAGCGATTACGGTTCTGCAGGTGTTTACGTTGCTATAACTAACGTCGCCAGTGCTGAATAAGGAGTAAATAAACAATGGCAACTATTGATTTAAGACCTAGTGTTCCCTTTATGACTATCGAGGGCAAAAGCATAATTGCCCAAACCACTGTAGACTTCTCAAAAACTCCTGCCGCTAACGGAGATGTTATAAAAGCCCTCCGACTCCCCAAGGGGGCTATCGTTGAGCAAGTTTCTTTGATTGTTCATACAACCGAAGCTACTGTAAAAGTATGCGCAGGTATAGAAACCGATACTGACGCTTTCTTAACTTCGAAAACTCTCGCAAGTATTAAAGCGGACAACAACGCCGGAACAGCCGATGGTGCAGATATGACTGCCACACCTGTATTCATTCCTGCTAATGATTCTCTCTGCTTGGAATTAGATGCTGCTGGTGCCGCGGCTGCTGTTGTAAGCGTGGTATGTAAGTATCACGTTGTCGCAAAAACGTTTATGTCTTGATTTCCTTTCCTTCTTCTCCTTTCTTTGCCATAAGCCACAGCAAGTAATTGTTGTGGCTTTTAAACTATAAGGAACAAATATGGAATTTAACTTTACAAGAAACCAAATATTACAAAAAGCTTGCAGACTGGCGGGTGTAACTGATGAAGGCGAAATGCCCAATTCAGATTTACTGGCTTCAGCCGCCGATTCGTTAAACATAATCCTAAAAGATATGGAGGTGTTTAACTTTAGACTTTGGAGCGAGGACAGAATAACAATAAATATCAAACCTTCTGACAGGGTAAAAGTCTATAACCCAGATACTTCTAAATACGAAGGGTTCTACTGCATTAAAACGCATCGTTCCAATGATGATAATAAACCTTTAACCGGTAAGTTCGCCGATGAATATTGGTATTCGGATAATAAGGGTATTGATGCTACAACTTTTAATAAATGGTACGCCAATAAAAATTATACCAACGGCGGGGAAGCCGAGGTTCCTTCTGACATCTTGTCTATAGAGGGAGCGACAGTTAGAAAAGACAATGTGGATTACCCCGTAAAAATTATAAACAGGTTTTCCGAAGCTGACATTCAATCTAAATGGGAAGAGGGCACACCTGTCAGGTTAAAATATGATAAAGCTAATAAGATAGTTAGATTTTACTATTTACCTGACGACAATTATAATGTAACATTATTAGTGATAAAGTCACTTCCAAGTGTCGAACACAGTGGCGATGTACCAGATGTTCCCGGTACCTTCTTGTCTTATCTTATTTTGGAAACTGCCGCTTGGATTGCAGAGGAGTATTCAAATTTTGAAAAGGTGGACAGATTAAGGGCACTTGCACAGGCTAAGTTAGCATTAGCGAGTAGGCAACAGAAAGAGTTTGAATCAAGTTCTTTCGTTGAGCCTATATATTAAGGAGGTAATAAGATGGCTAGGCAAATAGACTTTCTTCTAGGTGGTATTATAAACCCCAAAAACGGCAGAGCCTTGAGTAATGGCAAAGTCTACATAACAGCAACAGGAACAAGTACTCCTTCACCTGTTTATAGAGATGCCTTAAAGACAGACTTATTACCTTACCCCATTATATTAGATGAGGCTGGTTCTGCCACAGCTTTTTCTGATGTTAACGGTATAGACATTCGTATCGTTGACGAACACGGGGGCTTTGTTAAAGAGCTTTTAGGATTAACCTATGGAGACATTTCACTTCCGACAAACCATATAGAGAACCCTGTCAAAGAGGATATAGACGCAGATGACCACACGATAACTAATCTTCCTAACCCCGTATCCTTGACAGATGCTGTAAACCTTCAGACTTTAGAGGATTATAAGTTATTTCGTAAAAATACATTTACTGACTTTCCTATTGGTGGTTCAGCCACAGCGGAGATAGACCTTACAGATTTATATCCATTGTTTATAACGGTATCTATAGGAGTGTCGCCTGTAGATAGGAGCGTATTTGTTATACCTCCCAGTAGTTCTACCACCTGTCGGCATAACGGGGTAGATTATGTTTTAAATACGCTTTCTGTTAATGGTGTGCTGACAATAACTTGTACCAATGGTACGAATATATTTGGTGCATCTGCAGTAGTATCTAAGAAAATGTTGGTTTGGTTATGACAGCTATAAATTTACTTGAACATATATCTTACGGGCTTAATGCGGCACAGTCTCAAGCAGGTGTGGTTGAGCTTACAAACCTATTTGTTGATGTCAGGGGCGGAGCACCCTCTCTTAGAAAGAGACCCGGCTTTTTACCTATAGGGGAGGCTTTTAACACAGAAAGTTATAGCCCTATTTCAGGAAACTATGTTCCCTATATTCATTCTTGGGATTCTGAATCACGTCTGATATGCTGCATCAAGGGTAGAATATTCCGTACAAGTCTTGTCGATTCCCATAGCCACCCCTTCTTCTACTGGGATGATATAACCCCAATAGATGGGGAAGACCGTTTCAATTATAACGCCAACATAATCTTTGCCTCTGACCCTAACGGCGTTTATATGACAGATGGTTACAAGATTCTTTGGCTTGGCAAAAATTCTACCAATGCTGTCAATCTTAGAACGTTTAGTTATGCGAAACCAGAAATAGTATCTTCTCCGCCATCTGAAATTCAGGATATGTGTTTTTTCAAAGGCTACATTCTAGCCATTGAAAAAGGAACACGAAACATTTTCTTTGCCATTCGCAACCCTGTGGACTCAACAATAGATGAACCTATGCCGTTCAACCCTATCCCAGTTACATTTACTGGAGGGGATAATGCTGTTGCTTTGGCAGCCGGTTGGGACGAACTTACAATTTTCTATGAGCGTTCTTCCGAGGTTCATTATGCTTCAGCTGACTTGAACAACCGCTTCCCTATTCTTGCAGGTGCCTCTAGTGAAAAAGGGGCTGTAAATAATAGAACAGTTAAAAAGTTAGCTAACTCGATATATTGGCTAACACCTGATAAGAAGGTTGTCAGAGTATCTGAAAGGCAGATTCAAGATGTTTCTATGCCAATAAACGCGGAGTTATCCAAGTTAAACAGACAGGAGCTTATGGATTCCTACGCTTCTATTATGTCTGATAGAATGTATTTACTTGAAATTCCTGCCCTAGAAACCACATTTGTTTTAGATACCCTAACAGGAGCTTGGTATAAATGGAACTCTGCTCTGACTAAGGGAAGTCTTAAAATAACATCTGTGGTTAACCTAGAAGGAATAGAGATTTTAGCTTCTGCTACCAATATCATTATGTATTCGGATATAAATTACGGTGCAGACAATGGATTACCCGTTGAGATTAAAGCAGTAACAGCATATAACGATGAAGGAACTTTCAACCGCAAGTTTGCCAGAGCTTTAAAACTTAGGGTTCAGGGATCCGAAGAAACGACCGGTGTTCAAAGAACATACGTACCTATGTTATTAGAGAACGTTTCACAAGAAACTTTCTCCACCACCCCCAGCATCGAAGATGATACTTATTCTTGGACTGCTTTCCAAAAATTTCACGATGATATACCTTTTAAAAGTGTTGAGTATAACGGGAAAATTTACTCGATAAGCAGTAAAAATGTTTATATCTCTGATTCCATAAACAGATTCGATATTAAACGTATAAATAAGTCTGAATTTAACGAGGATTTTTTAACGGCAGGTGTTGTTGTCAATGTTAACAGATTAACAGGGATAACAGTAACAGACTATGGTGTGTTCGTCTGTTCATTAAAACATATCTACAGAATAGTCAATGATAAATTGGTTGAATTTAGTCCCTCATTCGTGCCACCGGGAGTTATAGATAATTACTTTGGTATAGCCTCTTTTGATGATACGATTGTAATCATTACAAAAGGCGGTTCTGTTGCTGTCTATATATCTTCGTTTAATGGTATCTATAAGGGACACGCACAAGCCAGCAAGAATGTTAATGATGCTGATAAGTATGCCCAAGGTAATGTTACTTATTATAATACAGTCTCACCCGATATTATAGTAATAAAGCACCCTCACGAAATACACGTCCCTCAAACCGAACATAATCTATGGAGCGTATATTGGGCAGTTCTACCAGCTGTCGGGGCCAAGGCTATAATATACCACCATCAATACAGAGAAAACTTTCCTATAGCCGTTAAAGATTATATGGAAACTCTCACTCCTACTGAATTAAGAGTGGGTTTTCAATATGGATTAGAAATAGGTAGGACAATTCGCCTAGGCCATAATCCACAAACTAATAGGGTTTATCTGTTAGACAAGGTTGTATCGGGAGGGGACATAGAGTTAAACATTATTTACTTTAATGGCCTGCTCCCCGAACCCAACAATACAGATTTCGTTGTGGAAACAATAACTATCCCCGAAGTAATAGGACACAACACCACTGTTATTTGGAATCCACAACTTGTTATGGGGCAACAAAGCAAATTGTTTGTTTACTTGCCTATTATAGAGCTACTCAAGGACTATGATATAACACAACCTTACCCAATGTTCACACATAGCAAGTCTAGGACAATGGTTTATGAGATAGATACTTATGCTGCTCGCCCTGTAACTCTTAGAACCATCTTACCAGAATTTGTATATTGGGTGGATAATGTATATAACAGAAAAGGTTTACTATATACAGTAGTACCAACAGCAATAGCATATGGCGGGGCTATGAGAGACCCTGATACTCTAGGTTATGATGGTGATTTTTATGTCATATTCCAAGGTATATTGAAGGTTAACAGGTTCGAGATACGCCCTGTGTTCGTTGACTCTAATAATGTTTTAATGATATACTGGAAGTCAGATGGGAAAAATGTTTCGCATACCCGAGAGATAGATTTAGGGTATAATAATTCGGCTGCCATTGTGAAAGTTATCCGTGGGCTAGGCTCATATCACACTAGGCAATGGATTTTCAAAGCTTCTAACACACATATACTTTCTATTACCGGTATAGATTTGGAGGTACAATCATAATGGACATTCAACCGCCTAGTGCAAATATGGGTGAAAAAGAAATGCTTCAATATATGCAAAGAGTATATGATGCTCTTGTTATACTCAACAACAGAGTTACGATACTCGAAGGAGGCGCATAATGGCTTGGTCATTTGGACAAAGTGTTATAGATGAACTACGTGGGAAAAATGCACAGAAAGATATTCAAAGAGCAACACAGGCCGCTAATATGGCTAATGCCGCTGCAGCCACACAAGCGGCTAATGCTAACTGGTTAGGTTTACAAGATTATCTTAGATATGGCCAAGAGGCTATGGGTGCCATAGATGCAGGCCAAGCCAATGCCGCAAATGCTTTAACGCAGGGTTACGGTGGAGCCAGCCAACAACTTATAGATAGATATAACCAGTCACAACAAGCATCACAGCCTTATATAAATTCAATACAACAACTACTCGGTACTTCTGGGGACTTGTTAAATGCTATGGGTGTGGGAGAAGGGACTTATAATGTTCAGGCTTCACCTATGTATCAATGGCAGAAACAAGCTATGGATAACGAGTTAGCAGCACAATTAGCGGCATCGGGATTATCCCCTGACTCCGCCCAAGCCGCTTATATAAGGTCACAGGGTATAGGTCGATTAGGCGCACAAGAATCAGAGAGACAGATGGCTAACCTTATGCAGGCGGCACAAATGGCATTGCCTTATGGACAATACTTAGGTCAGTCTGATAGGGAACTTGGCGGACTGCTTTACCAAGGTGGTCTACAACAAGGTGCCGGACTTTCTGATATTTATTCCCAAGCCGCAAGAGACAAAGCAAGTCTATACGGTGGAATGGGGGAACAATCGCTGGGTGTAAACCAAAACATAGGGCAGATTTATGGTGGTAGTTTAGCTCAAGAAGGCCAGAATTTATACAATTCAGGTATTGCACAATCGAACACTAGACTAGGTTTGGGTGATTTGCTTAATACTGCAGCTAATGTCTATGGCCTTTCCCAAGCTAACAAAAAGAGAAGTCCTGTTGTTACTCCCGCAGGTAGTTCCTCTAACATTAGGAGGTAATTAAATGGCAGCTATAACACCGATTAAATATGCTGAAACATCAACTGGCGGCGTAAGAAATCCTATGAGGGGTTTTGTCTCTAACCTACCCAATATCTATAATCAGTATCTTACTATACTTGATAGGAATAGACAGAGGGAATTACAAGATGCCCAATTTGCCGAAAGCAAAAGACAGTTTGACGAAGCACAGGCATTAGCTAAGGAACAGTTTGAAGCACAAAACCTTCAAAACTTAATGTCTAATACGCTTGGACAACTAAGACTACTGGCTAGTATACAAGCTAACGAGAATACAAGACGATATCAGCAGGACACATTGAATCTTAAAAAAGGTGAACTGGCCAGAAAAATCAATGAGTCAGGTGGTTCAGGTGGTTACAAAAGAGATTCAGGTTTAGATACTCATATTCAAAAAGAGATAGACTATTATTATTCTTTGGTAAAAGATATAGATTCACTTAGTTCATATATAGCCAGATTGAGAAATACATCAAATGATAGTGAGTTTAATGAATGGTTTGCCAAAATGCCAGAGGAAGAACAAAACAGCTTTTTAAGACTGTCTGCTTTTTCAGGTAAGAAACTTGGTGAGAAGATAGATTATGCTAAGTTAGCTGATAGTCTATCTACGCAACTTGATAAAAAACATTCTCAAGCTCAATCAGTATATCAAAATATGGCCAACTTTATTGACAATACTAACAAAGCATTAGGTTGGCCAGCGTATAATAAACCTGTAAATCTTTTTCCTGAAAAACATCCCGATGCTATAAGAGCAGAGTATGCCGCAAATGAGGCAGAAAGAGAAAAGAGAAAAGCCGCATTTGAGGCAGAACAAGAAAGGCTTAAGAAATTACGGGAACAAATAGAAAATTTGGCCTTTGGATTTAACAATAACTATAATTCATCAGGAAGTTCAACAGGCCAATTCGGTGCTCCCGTTAAGGCTGAAAATAGGGTTGAGACTGATGCCACTAAGATAGCGGATTATCTTCAGGGTCTACAAAGTACTGTCTATGATGCAAGGACATTGAGAAATAGGGGCACAAATCCTATTAGTTTAGGTATCGGTAATCCCGGAGACCCTTATTTTAATGGCGGTAATAATGTTTATGAACAGTACCTTAAAGCACTTAATGCAGGAAAAATCAGATAAGGATATTCAAATATGGCAGCTAGAGATAAACTAAGGAAATTACTAAGCATAGAAGGCTTAGATGATGAGTGGGCCAGCTTAGACGATAAGGAAAAAGAAAGTAAGCTGGACTATTACCAATCCAATCCACAGGAGATTGAGAAACTCTTATACAAGGTTTATCCTGACTATTATATTATAAATCAACAAGACCCGAATTATGTCAAGAACCTAGTTAATAACTTTGTTCCTGAATCTACTTTAGGTTCCGCTTATCAAGGCATTAAAGACGCTCCCCTTTCATTGGCTAAGGGCTTAGCAGGTGGTTTAACACTACTAGGAATAAATTCACCCTACGAAGCTTTAAAAGAATGGGAGCAAGAGACACAAGGTTATGTTAACCCTGAAAACCAAAGAGCTTATAGCGTTGGTAAATCTCTTACAAGCAGCCTAGGTTTTTCCATCCCTGCAGCTCTATCACCTGTGTCCGCTCCTGTTGCTCTAGGTATAAGCTTACTTCCAAACGCTTTGTCGGCTGGTGGTGAGGCAGCCGCAGAGCATATTGAAGAAGGTGGAGGTAGAATAGGTGCAGCTTTTAAAGGTATTGGATATGCATTGGCAGAGACTATACCTGAAATTATCCCATTTCTTAGTGTATTAAGAGCAACCAGAGGGATAGTTGGCGGAGAGACTATAAAAAGTGTTATTCCGCAGTTTTTAAAAGCCGGTGCCTCTGATATAGTCGGCGAACTTGTTACTACTGCTTCTGAAGATTCCATAAACAGAGTGTCGGGTACTGGGGATATGTCACCTCTAGGGGATAAGTTAAAAGAGACGGCTATTCAATCGGCTATCCAAATACCCATATCATCAAGCGTTATGGGTGCCACGGGTGCTGTTATGGGTAGGGTGAATAAACGCAATTATAATAAGGCTATGGAGTCATTAAAAGGAGCTGTTCAAAGTGGTCTGGATAATGGACAGATAAAAGTAACTAAGAATGGGCAGAACGTAGCTATGTCTACTGATGAGGTAACCAGTCTTTTGTTATCCGACACCGAGGATGACGGTGTTATCTTTAAGAGGGAAACCCAAGAGGAAGATATTTTTAAAAATGCTATCGTTGAAGAAAAAGAAATAGATGGCAAAGTTTTTAACTCTATCGACCTAGGCACATTGGACAATTTAAATTCTACTGGCCTTAGAGATATTGTTTTAACTCAAGGCCAATCCGTTAAAATTCCGGTAGTATTATCAAAAAAAGGTCGTGTTAGAAAGTCTGTTATGGAGAGTAAAGGAGATTTAGAAGATACAAAGTTATTCTTAGACGGTATTTTAAATGAGATTGATGAAGATAACAATTTAGGTTTAGTAGACTTGAGAACACCTGAACAAAGAGCAGAGGACGCACACTTAACAGAAGAAGAACTCAAATCTAAACAGACTGCTGAAGGAACGTTACAGTGGTTCTATATACCCGTTTTAAAGTATGGAGAGCTACACAGAATACGTGATTCGTCTTTAAAATTCGAAAACATAGGTCAACAAATACCTAGGGTTACACAGTTTATATTAGACGTTATAGAAGCATCGGAGAAAAATAGAGAGAAAGCTGGCCTACCCGCCGACCAGAACAAGATACTTAAAAATTTGAATATAGGCAAAGGTAATGCTTATGGCTTTATCAGATTTTTACCTGCAAATGGGGAAATGGTAGCTGTAGAAGTTGGATTAGATTGGCTGTTGTTACACAACAAACAAAAAGCGGCTAGGACAATAGCCCACGAATCAGGGCATATGTTATCGGGCTTGCTTAGAGAGTATCTATCCCCCACTGAAAAGTCAAGCTTCTTATTAGAAAACGAGAGGCTAAATAAGTTTGTGTCTGACTTTGCAGATTCTTATAATAAAGTTTTAAAAGAACCTATTCAAAATGCAGGTGCAGATTATACCGATATGATGAGCACTTTTAAAACTCTTCTAAAAACCCTCCCGCCTAGTGCTAATTACGTTGACGTAATGGACTTGTGGAATGGTGTCAAGAGGAAGAAAACCGTTGATAATATTTTAACTGGGAAGTATGACCCGGCTACATTTAAAGGCATATATGTATCAGACTTTGAAAAGGGTATGACAAAAGATGAAGTTAACAAACTAATCCAAGATAAAAAATTTCCCGACATAAACAAAGTCAAAAGCAAACTATTTACAGATGTATCAACCTTAGTTGATGAAATGCTATATCTAGGTATTCTTTCACGTGGATTATCTCCTAGGGCTGTGAAGGCTGACCCTGCCCTGTATGCCAGATTGCTTGGCAGTGAAGAGAATTTCGCTGACTTTTTCTCTGCCTATTTTAATGGAACCCAGTATAAGAGACCCGATGGTTCTTGGGGAAATATGGTAGACGAAATAGCCCCCACAGCTAAAAGGTTGTTTGAAGATTATATGGATAACCGGCCCGAAGTTAAAAAATTTATGCACGAATACTTTGTTGCCGAGGGCAGTCAGGATAACGTTGGGCGTATTATAAAGGCTGTAAAAGAGGCTAGAGAGAAATACCGCATAGAAAGAAGTAAGAAAGTAGAAACCGAGTCAGAAGTTTATAACAGGTTTATAGGTTCAGGTTTGTTTAACAAACTGGGTTATGGACTCATAAACCAAAACTTACCTTTGTTTAAACAATTAAAGGAAAGTGATTTAATACCCATTATTAACGAGATAGAAAAAATAGAGAATATGGCCTCACTTGCCGAAGCCCGTGTTATCGAGATAGGTAGAATATTTGAGAAGGGTATAAAAGATATTCAAAATAAGTACCCCGAAACTATAAATATGGGTGAGGACTTGTCAACTCTTTTAGATTCTTACCTTGGTTTAAAGAGGATTGCCTCCGGTGGTAGAACTAAAAATGTTCCTGTTGAAACCGAAGCTTACCGTAAAACCAAAGATGGCACCATCGAAGGAAAAACTTTCAGGACTATGCTGCCCGTGGATATTTTCACAGCTGAATTTACAATGTCACCCGAGGAGGCTAGAAAGAATCTTGAATCAGGACATTTCGAAAAATATAAAGATTTCTTTGAAGAAGTATCTAATAATTTTGATAACTATTGGAACAATGAAGTTTTGGAAGAAGCCTTGTATTCAGGTATAATATCTGATAGAGAATATAACCAACTTCAATCTGTAGATGGAAGTTATATACCTTTCTATATATGGCAAGAAGCCGAGAGAAGGAAAGATACGGTGTTTATGAGCAAAGCCTTTAAACCTATAAGAGAACAACACGGAACATTGGATACACCCTCTGACCTAGTTGGTTCTTCTATACGTAAGGGGTTAGGTCTGCTTTATTATTCAAAGTATAATAACCTTATGCGTTCTATTGTTGAGGCTTTAAGATCGGCTGATAATGGTGATGGCTCATTGGTAACTAAACCTGTTCGAGTATCCGAAAAATCGGATATAAGGAGTAGACAACTTTCAGCGAAACCTAAGCCCGGCTGGGCAGCTATTACTTACTTAGATGGCGGGAAAGAGTATATAGCATACGCACCCAAGATATTCACAGAGTCTTTTGAAAGGGGCAATACAAATAATCTTGCTGTTATATTGGCTCCCCTTACAAAGCTTTCGAATTACTATAAAAAATTGGTAACAACTTATTCAGTCGCCTACCTTCCTAGAAACGTATTGAGAGACTTTTGGACATATGAGAAGAATATAGTTGCCCCCGATGGTAAGAGAATAATAGCTAAGAATATAGAGGCGATAAAAGAGTATGGCAAGGCTATGTATGAAGTACTTACCGGTAAGGAAGGTATGGAAGCAGAAATTGTTGAAGCTTTAAAAGCGGGTATTATAAACAGTGGAAAAACCCCTTCTGCCGATGCAGCCACAATAGGCGAAACAATGGCTGATGAATACAAAAGGATATATACAGATAAGTTTGACCTAGAGTCTATGAGAAAAGGGGCGGGATTATTAGATATACTTACTTCTCTGGTTGGCCGCATACCTAAAATCCAAAGATATGATGATACTAACTTAGTGGATATGTCTACTAAAGAAAAGGTGGCTGCTCTGATTAAACAGCCTTTCAGAGTATATGCTAAAGGAATGGCCAGACTTAATGCTAAACTTGAAAGAGTTCCCAAGATGGCTGCTTTAAGGTTATATAAGCCTTATGCAGATAAAGGCATTATTTCACAAGATGAGTATGAAGTTCTAGCCCGTTATGCTGGTTCGCCTTTCTTTATGAACAGAGGAGCTTGGCACCCTCTTACAGGTTCCTTGGCTATGTTCTTCAATGCACGTATGCAAGATATGTATAGGGACGTATTTATGGCCCGATACAGTAAGCAAGCCTTGGGTAAACAAATAATTCTACCCGCTGCCGCACTTGCCCTGCAACAAGGTATACTGGGGCTAATGGTCGGTTCTGGTGCGGCAGGTGAGGAGTATAAGCATTTTTGGGATTGCGTCCCGGGGTATGATAGAGACAGAGGTATTATTATTCCGCTTGGTATGACTCCCGATGGTAAGGCTGTTTACTGGTGTGTTCCCCACGATGAAATGACTACAATGTTTAAATCCATATTCAGAAACCTATCACAGAACGCAGAATATGATACCAGTATAATGAGTTCGGCCTATTCCGCTTTCTCTAGTCTTACCGAAGTTTCTATGAACCCTGCTTTAACATTGTTATTCGAGGCGTATCAGTTATCGTCAGGAGTTAACCCCAAAGACTATTTCAGAAACAGGTCTGTTATACCTGACAGGGCGTTTAGAGAAGGTGGCTTTGAGCTATTCAAAGAGATAGCTAAGACCTATTATAATGAATTATCACCCCTTGCACCTATGTATAAATTCTCGTATGATGATATAAGATATAAGGCTAATATGCCTCCTAAAGATGAGCTTGAAGCAATAAGCGGACTGATACAAAAAGGACTTAGAGTTCCGTTTGCACAAGCATTTTTGAAGGCTGGTTTGCTAAGAGTCAGTAATCAAGGTCTAACTGAAAAGCGGGAAAATATCTTGGCTAACGATAAAAGTTTTCAGGCTAAGACAAACAGGTTGTTTTCTGAATTGTCTCAAGATATTGTGCTAGGTGACCACGAGGGGATTACAGAATCAATCGAAAATATAAGACGGCTGAAACCGTTGACTATGGGCCAAATGAAAATACTGTCTGACAATGCCGGAAAGCTAGGTGATTTTATGAAGAATGATGTTAAAGGAATAGCTCTTTCACCCCGTGAACTCGCTCTAATCAATTCCTCAGTCTCTGACAGACTCACTTTACTACAGAAGGGTTTTTAAAATGAAAAAATACTTTGTTCTTATTGGTTTATTTCTCGGTTGTTTAATATTGGCTTCAGGTTATCCCCGAACTATAGAGACACAAATTCTTCCCAGTGCTACATCAGGTTGGGACGAGTCTATAGATAACTGGCGGCCAATAGCAGTAGACTCTAACGGAAAACTAATTACCGGTAGCGGAGCGGATTCAGCAAACATAGCTTCAATAGCTATTGACACTAACAACGTTGCCTCAAATGCCGCCCTACTACCGAACATCGACGCAAACATAGCTTCAATAGCTATTGACACTAAGCAATGC
>JAKPKF010000373.1 GCA_029553845.1 bacterium
GTCTATCTACTAATTCCCATAATCTCTCTGAGTAATACCCATATTTATCATTGTAGAAAGTTCCCTTAATAAAATGGTCAAAACTTCCCTCTGTAAATGGTCGCTTGTGTGTAATGTCTCCCCATAGATTAGTATCCTCAATAGTCGGAACTCTAAAGTCAAATATACCACCTAGTATTAGAATCCTATGCACCTCATTTAACACATCAAGAGGATTGTCTAAATGCTCAAACACATCATACATTCTCACTTCGCTGAAAGTATTGTCATTAAAAGGATAGGGGATTATATTCAAGTCCCAAGCTAAGTCAATATGAGGACTGTGAAATCTCCTGTCAAGATGAAGATAACCCTCCAAATTATCCCTGCCACATCCCATATCAATTTTTCTGTTTTGTAGTTCCATTAGTCGAAATACTTAATTGCTTCAATCGGACTCATTCTCTCAAAACAATCAATACCACTATCAACACAACCATTCACGACTTTTGTGCCTCTACTGTTAAATTGTGCCACACTCTGCTCGTATATCTTTGGTAAATTAGACTGGTATGCCCCGAACTTATCTCCCCACCCTTTATTATACGGAGATGTTGTATCATACCAATGCCCGAATCCTCCGTTCACATCTAATCCCAATACTACTATTTTACTAGCTTCGAAGTGGTATGCCAAGCCCAATGCTCCGTATACAGAATCGCCTGTTGTTATCTTACTTTTATCCTCCTGTAGTTCGTAGGTTTCTGGCACAATCCTTTCTAAATAATGAACCCCATCCACAGTATGATACGCCTGTGCATCTGGTACTGTATTCAAATCAGGAAACGCACAGAAATAATAAACACCATCCCTCCTCTCTGTCATAGCTCTTTGTGGTTTGCCATCTACCATTGGGTCTACGGTTATCCAATAATCTACCCTCGGTAAATAGAACACACTATAATTAACAGCTACCACAACCCCATTCCAATTATCTAGCAACCCCCAGTCAAACCCTATCAGACTCTCCCCACCACCCACGATCAGAACTTTATCATGTCTTTGGGTTACTTCTTTGAACATAGACTCTTTTCTATCAACTTATCCCATTGGTTTATATTCCCCTTTGGTTTGGTATCAAACCCTTTAGGTATATTATCCAGCATCTTATTGATATCCACCCCCTTCATGTCCTGCCTGATTATATACCCATTGACTCCGTCTTCTATTAGCTCCTCAACTCCATTCCAGTTCGTTACAATACAAGGCACACCGACTTGCAATGCCTCTAGAATTGAATAGGGGCATCCCTCGAAATTTGAGAGCTGAACGAGAAAGTCTGCCCCCACTAGTGTCGGGAGTATATTACTCTTGTATCCTACAAAGTTCACATTCTCAATATGCTTCAAACTATCAATAATCCTTACCTGTTCGTTTGGCATGTGTGTGTTGTCTCCGCATATAGTCCAGGTGAAATTCTTACCACTTGCCTTTAATAGTTCAGCAAACCTAACCACTTTGGACTTGCCCTCGTTTAGGTCAAACCCCTTTTCGGGAGAAAGCCTTGAGTTGGTGACTAATCTTATCGGCTTCTCTATTCCCTTCCCAAAGTTTGGGTCTAGTAAGTTATATATAACCTCGCAGTTAATACCAAACATTCTCTTACAGACTCTAGCCACATGCTTACTGACTGCCACATACTTGAAGATATTTTTGTTATCTACTAACTGCAAATTGTTGTACTTCTCATAATCACTATGAACCCATTGCAACCAAGCCTTAGCCCTTATTTGAGGAGGCTGTAAATGGTTACTTGCCAATAAGCAAACATCACAATTAAGCCTTCTGTCGTCCAGTTTAACTAGCTTGGCTACTTTACTATACTTCACCATAGCCTCTGCACTTTCACAGTTGTTGTATGCAATAGTTACAAAATATTTATCCCTATTTAACAGCTTAGCTAATTCGTAGACAGCAGTTTCTATTCCACCGACTTTAGGTAGATAGTTTGGATATATAACAAAATGAATCTTGCCCTTGGGTATTTTTATATTAACCCTACCCTCTATCCTCTTAATTGGCAAATCTTCTCTCTTTTCAGTCTTTGGAACTGCATTTAACTGTTCGTCTGTAACGAGTCCAACATTCTTCTTTTTAAGAACAGCAACCTGATCGGGATAGTTTCTCCAAAAGTTATGCGACACAGAGAGAACCTTAATATCATTCCGATAGGACATTTCAAGTTCCATATTCTCAGGAACATCTACAGTTCTCCCCGATTGGTTTAATATATACATTATCGCAATATTTTACTCTTTAGTTTTAGCGTTATCTTCTCAATAGAACTCAAGTTTGCATCCTTCGGAGGATAGTATGTAAAAATAAAATGGTTGTTCTCCATCTCTTTTAATAACTTCTCCTGCTCTGATGTTAATTTCTTCTCTATCTCACACAACGAACCATTGAAAACTACTTTCATTTTGTCCCCCACTTAATTTAATAAAGACTCTAACTTTTTAGTATATTTCTTAAAAATATCCTCATAGTCTTCTAGAGAATATTTCACTATCTCTTCACTCT
>JAKPKF010000375.1 GCA_029553845.1 bacterium
CACTAAATTCACACTTACATGAACCCTGTCGTGCAAGACCTACTAATGATACTCCAATATTTGCAGCACGATTTATTAGATATGGAATATCGAATTGCTCAAAGTTCCAGCCCCCTATGATATCTGGGTCGTTGTGCTTAATGTATAGGCAGAAAGTTTTAATCAAATCCTTCTCATCCTTGCAAACGTAATGGGTCTCATCATCAGTCTGTGGCACAACATCACTCGTGAAGACTGCTATCTTCTTGGTGATACTATCCATTACTTGAATAGTTATGATAGGGAATGCTGCGACCTTGGGGTCAGGAAAGATGCCCGGAGGTGACACAACTTCGATATCACAGTAGGTAACTCTTGGTAGCATTGCATTCGGAACATCTACAGGCACTGGCTCCCCATCAACAACTTTATAGGCATACTTGATGTGTTTGTCCACCAAGAACCGTTTATCAAATACAAAGTCAGCCATGTCAGTCCACTCGAATAGATCACGCACCTTTGGAACATCAGAAGGCAGGTATGTTACAACTTTACGGATCTCACGACCTAATGCATCAATGTGGATATCATCCTCAATGCGCTTAATTAAGTTTGAAGATATGCCACTGGGGATTTTAGCAGGGACATAAAAATATGGTTCAAAGCCGTAAAACTTATGTGATACTGACTCAATTGGATTGTTATAATTGCGAGAAAATAAAATAACGACAGGCTGATGATTCTCGACGGTGTAGGTACTTTCCATCACCACGTAATATTTTTCACTATCAGTCATATCTCATATATACAACTACAAAATATAAAAAAGTGTTTAGAATTGAATAAGCACAAACAAGATTGCCAATACTAGAATAACTATGATACCATAGAATAGATATGTAATATACTTCGTCTCATACGGTTCTTCAATCTCATTATAGTTACCACTGGACCACGCATTATCAGGGAGGTAGACAGGATTAACACAACCATCATCGGTCAATGCTACTAATTGTCCACTTTTAATAGGTCTCAAATGCCACTGGGGATTTTAGCAGGGACATAAAAATATGGTTCAAAGCCGTAAAACTTATCTGCAATAACTTTATTCCTTTCAATTATTTCACTATTATCGAATTGTCCACTATGCCACTTACCATTCAGGAAGTATCCATCTTTATACTGCTTTACCATGTAGCTAAATAATTGATTACAATTATATATAAGTGTTGGGTAAAAAAGTGAAAGAGTTAGTCCTTGATAATGGACTGATCTGAAATTTCTTCAAGACCTTTAGATTCACCATGAGTTTGATTGATCGTAAGATTAACTGGTTCTTCATACTCAATGGTTGAATTCTCTACAGATTCATTTACTCGTTCAGCA
>JAKPKF010000377.1 GCA_029553845.1 bacterium
ACGGCAGGACAGATAGCTACTAACGCTATAACCTCAGACAAGATAGATGCTAACTCTATCACTTCAGAAAAGATCGAGTCAGGAGCAATAGTAGCAGCTAAACTCGCAGCTGGATCCGTAGTTACTGAAAAGCTAGCTACTGGAGCTATACTAGCTGCACATATAGCCGCAGGAGCTATTGAAGCTCAACATATAGCCGCAGGAACAATAACCGCTGATAAGTTTGAGTCTACTTTTTACGGAGATCTCGATTTAGTTTTTAGCTATGTAAAACAACTCATGGGAAACGTAGACCTGGATAGGCTTTATTTCACTCTCAATCAGGTTCTTCAGGGAACGCTAACTGATTTTTCCTATACTGGTTCAGGAGAACAATACGTCTTATGGTTGACTCCTTCAAGAGCATGGGATGGAGCGTATACCTGGGATGGAACTAGTAAATGGGATGCTTCTAACAAGACTTCAGCGAGTATCCTTTCTAACGCTTACGATACTTCTAATACTACAACAAAGCAGCTTTTTCTTAATGCTATAAAGCTGTTCGGGAAAAAACCGAGCGCAATTAAAATAGAAGCGATCTACTCTACAGATAGTACGGATTGGGGAACTAATTTTCCTGATTACGATGATGATACCTGGGAAGAAATACAAGATACCGGAGCAGGGATGTTGTTACACGCAACAGGATCTCAAGGGGAATGGAGATACTATAAGTTTAAGATCACTTTTACCTTTGCTTCTGACTACGATTATTTTGGGATAGCAAGACTGAATGCTTCCGTAGCAAAATCAAGATTGCCAGTTCTCTTAACTCCGAATGTGACTATTGATAGTAAAGCGTTTTACTCTACTTCCGGAACATGGCAACCACGAGGCAGTACATCTTTGTCTCATTATCTTCAAAATACCTCTAATGCCAATGGGGATTACGTTCTCTATAAAGCTGGATTGCTCGATGGAAGTTACAAACTGTATTTTGATTATCTTGAAGCTGCTACCGCTGGAATAGTCAAAATCTACGTTAACGATGTACTAGTTTTAACGCAAGATTGTTATGCAGCTACTAATGGAGCACACAAATCAGCTTTATCAGATACATTCGTTGTAGGCTCAGATCAAGAAGTAGTTATTAAGGTGAAGGTTGATGGGAAGAATGCAGGTTCTAATGGATATAGAGCAAATATCTTTGAATTAGTTTTAATAAGACAGGAAAGCTAGGAGGGAACAATGGCTTACGATGGATCAAAACCAGCTAACGGATCAAACTTGGTTTCTTCGGAAATCAGAGAAAATTTTAGAGCGCTTAAGGAAGATGG
>JAKPKF010000383.1 GCA_029553845.1 bacterium
AGTGCATTGATAACGCTGAAACTTACTAGCAAGAGTATAGACAAACCCTCGCTTATGAAGATGAGTGCCACCACAATGAGGGCAAACACGAGAGCCAGTATTGTATAAAGAATGATTGGCATGTCCTTTAATCCAAGGTAAAAGTTTGACATAAACACTTTCTAAAATAACAACGTCTTGGATGTTATAAGTAATCATTTCATCCCACGCTTCGCTGTCACCATTCATACATCCAATCCATGTTTGATAACCTGAAGTTTTCATTTTTTCACCTACTCCCAGAGCTTTAACAACATACTCTAGTTTGTTAGATGGAAATTTGAATTGTCGTTTCACTGTTTCTAGTAAGTCTACTTGTTTATATGGAGAGGGTGGCAACATCCCACGGATAATAAACTCTCTATTTAGCCAAGGTATGTCAAAACGTTTACCATTATAAGATACTACGGCATCTGCTTCATCCAATAATTTCCACATCTTCATTAGCATCTTCTTGCTTGAACTATCTCTACGAGAAGCTCGGAAGACTTGAGTTTCACCATGCCATTTAGCAGCCCAACAGAGAATATACCCACTTTCTAATAGGCGTTCTAATGGAATATTTTCATCCCAAATTCCCCAAACATGTGCTAGGTTCGGGGCTGTCTCGATATCCAAATGTAATATACGCAATTTTAATCCTTTGAGTAGTCTGATTGAACTTTTTGATAGGCTTGGTCAATATCATAATGTAACCCATCATTCCCATTCTGCATATATTTTAAAATTAATTTCATTTCTTCTATATTTGCATCTCCCTTTAAAACGTTAGCTCTACGAGATATAATAAAAACATTTCCCTTTACATACCCAAGTTCTGGAATAAATCTATCTATACTAGGAGCATTTGGATTATCTAGGGATTCTGAAAATATAGCTATTCCTAGAACAGGGCATACATCTATTAATTCAAAATCTCTCCACGTGATATTAAATGGAAGATTTTTAAGTTTGGCTCTATGTTTAGCAGCTCTAACTAATCCTTTTCTATAATCTTGTAAATGATTTTTTTTGTGATTTGGATAAGAACCACCTATTTTTCTTTTATACTCGGCAGAACATTTTTTACAATGGTATTGTCTATTGTTTTTCTTATCATGTGCTGAAAAACTAAAATCTTCTAACTGTTTTTCTACCTTACACATATTACAAACTCTCATAATGTTCCCCTGTAGGACCATTTGAACCGATAATGTCCATTCTTTTTTCTTCTAATTTTTCCATACCCTCATTAAACTCTTGTACTGTTATCTTACCAAAGGCTAGTTTCCAACGTAAGTCTTCTTCTTCTTTGGTAATTTGATACGGACGACGACCACTTCCTTTACCACCATCACTAGATTTCATTATTGAACACTCCATGCCTAACATTTACGTCAACGCGGACGCTTCGCCTTCGGCCGCGCGGTGAATTCCGGCGTTATGCCCCTCAATCCTATTCCGAGCAATCTCAAAGTATTTTTGGTCTTTCTCAATCCCGATGAAATTGCGCCCCGTATTCAGGCAGGCTATGCCCGTTGTTCCGCTACCCATGCAATTGTCCAGCACCGTCTCGCCTTCGTTGGTGTAGGTGCGGATAAGGTACTCGCACAGGGAACCGGGCTTTTGTGTTGGGTGAATCCTTGAGTAATTATCTACCGTGTCAAAAGCGATGGTATTTTTCGGGAACCGCGTTGTGTCGCCGCCCTTGTAATCAACCTTGCTTTTACCGTGGTAAATGTTTCCGGTATTTCTACCCTTACCGCTATTTGTTGCAACATGCCCTGTTGTTTTTTGCGGATTGTACGTTCCGCGAGGTAACCCAAAAACATGAATATTTTCAGTGTAACGAATCGGCATACGTTTCGCGTGCAAAAAGTTTGTCCCAGTGTTTTTAATCCACGTCCAGTCATAGCGGTAGTGTTTTAAGTTGCTCACTCGCAGCAATGAACTAAACGGCTCCGACCCAAACAACACAATCGCCCCGTTCGGCTTAATCACGCGCTTGTAGTGCGCCCATAGCGAATCGAAAGGTATTACCGTATCCCACTTGCAGGCAGTCGTCCCATAAGGCAGGTCGCACAAGATCATATCTACCGACCCATCTGGTATATGTGCCATTAAATCGAGGCAATCCCCATGCCATAGCGTAAGGGGCATAACCCTTCGGTCAAGCGGACTTGCCGCCTGCGTCGCTTCGCTAGATTTCATTATTGAACACTCCCTGCATCTGTATTGACTAAAAAGTCAAGTTGTTGTTGGTTTTCATATGGCTCTTCTACTTCTTTTATATCTACTAGACCAGCCGCCATTAGATTATTAATGGCATAGGTTAATAGGAAACTCATTTGAGAGGCTGAAACATTCCACTCACTAGAGAAATTTCCATCACTTTGTTTTGTTACTTTTTTTACTATCAGCATTTGTCTTCTTTCTGGAATTGTTTTCCATTTTTGTTTTTATGTCATGGCATTTAGAGCAGAGCACTTGTAAATTGTCTTTGGTACAGAATAGATTTAGTATAAAGTCATCCCAAGTAGTAAACCCAACTTTAGGGTCTACCACTGGTTTAACATGGTCTACATTTACATCTTTTCCTGGAAACACCATCTGGCAAGCATTACAGCGATAGTGACTACTAACTCTTTTTGTTTTTTCATTTAATCTTTTATCTACAAATGCCTCTTGAAGACATTCATACTTAGGTGGAAACCTTCGATAACCTCCTCGTAAGACACTTGTAATAAAACTCTTTAATCTCCCAGCAGTCCATGTGGTGGTTGCCATATCTCCCCAATCTCTGACCTAATTTTAAGCTGTTGTCCTGAAAGAGTAATCATTTTAATCATTCTCTCTTCTTCAACATCTGTCCATTCTTCATACTGGTCAGCCCATTCTGTTTGAAGGTAGCCTCGATAAGTATCTACTACTTTATTCCAATACTTCTCATGACTTTCACCCCATAAACCATCTAAAATTTTATCTGATTTAGCTGTTCCTACACCAGTAATACCAAAGATATTATCTACTCTATCCCCCATTAACAACTGTTTATAGAAGAAATGTCTTGCATCTTCTTCAGTTGTATGAAAGACTTTCTCTTTTACAAAGTCAAACTTATCACCTTTTACACCATAAAGAATGTCTTTATCAATTGTACAGGCAGTTGTGTTTGTTAAAGTATTTTGAGCAATTCCAATAAGGTCATCAGCTTCCTCACCAATCCCCTCCACAGCTCCCCAGACATCAATTAAGTATTGTCTAAGGAAAGCATAATGGACTGGTTTTTCTTGCTTCCTATGTGCCTTATAATCAGGATTAAGCTTAGCTCTAAAGCTATCAGCTCTACCACATGAGAGGAAAATAGATACTTGTGTTGCTTTGATTGTATCTAAAATCCTCTGGATTAACTCTTCCATTCTAAACTGAGCAACTTCCTCAGTCTCTTCATTAGTGGTATAACCTACTCGATATAGCAGTATATCGCCATCTAGGAGGGCATGGTTCATAGTGAAGGCTTAATTAAAGGTGGAGCGTCTTCTGGACGGACAAGAAAATAATTTGCTGGGATTGTAGTGGTGTCACCACCAACCCATTGGATTATAATATCATTCTCATCTTTCTTTTTAAAACAACCAAACAAAAACTGACCATCAATTCGTTTAGCTACAGCACCAAAGGGATACTCTTTAACAAGTTCCTTATGGGGACATGGAACATTGGCTATGGAGATTGTTACATTCTCATTGTATTTATAATTCAATACTTTTGATTCTGCCCAAGCCGTGCTTGATGATAGTAGTAATAAACTTAATAAAAGTTTCATCTGTTTCCTTTCTTATTAATAGGGCACGTCTTCAGCTAGTTCTGCAATAGCTTCAGTACCACGTTTTTGTTCAAACACAAAGTCTGTTAATTCGTCAGCTAGAGCTTTGACTGCTTCTTTATCAACCGCCTTTGCACCTACCGTTAAGATAGCAACTGCGGCAGAAAGAGAGGATTGACGAACGATGAGGCGTTGTCTTGCTGTTCGTTCCTCTTTACCTTCATAATCCCGTGCTGCATAGGCATTTCCGCTAGTCGCACTTCCCTTTGTTTGACTAGGGCTTGCTGGGAGGCTAGGCGTGCCTTCCGCCCACCCTTTAGTGATGGACTTGACATCATAAAAACCCGCATCATTCTTCTCCTGCACCAATGTAAACTGGTCTCCACCAGCTAATTCTTCTAAAACTTTCTTAAGTGGAGCATTAAAGCGTAAACCTTGAATTGGTTTAGCAATGGTGCGAACATCACCACCATCTGATTTATAGATGAGTTCCCATCCTTTATAGCTACCACCACCATTTTTCTTAACATCTGTTTCTACTGCTACTGATATAACTGTGCCTAATACTTGCATAACATCTCCTGTTTAAAATTTCACTTCATATTAATAGTATATCATACTATTCAACTACTTGTCAATTTAATTTTATGTTTCCATAAACTATTAACACCCACATTAAAATCACAGTCCATTGGAACTAATAGTTCTTTACCATAAATCTTTTTAAAGTTTGCTGGTATGTCTTGGAATGAACTTTTAACTACCTTTCCAATTTCAACTGCTCTGTGGATGTTTACATTCATATCTAGCACTAAGCTATCGTGTACTGTATTTATAAATAATACTTCTCCTTTTTCTCGTTCGTTTCTAAGTCTATTCCAAGCACTGATACGACACAAACTCATAAGGTCTGCGGCGAATCCTTGTACTGGGTAGTTTACAATGTCATTCTCAGGCCACGTAAGAAGCCCTCTACGCATCTTTGGCTCAAATTTGTATATCCTACCACTCTCTGAGACAATTTGCCCCGTGGTGGTGGCTTCACGCATCAGCTTGGCATGGTATTGATATATCCCACTATATTTTTCGTAGAACCTATCTATAACACCTTGCCAAAACTTTTGTCCACCTAGATGTTTAAAGTCATTATCAACGGAATAGGCATAAGCACTCCCTTTGAAAATTGCTCGGAATAGGAAAATCTTAGCAACCAATCTAGATGGAAGTTTAAAAGCAACTTGATTCTCAGAGTGGAAATCTCGACCATCTATGATTTCTTGTATGGCTGTCTTATCACCTGAGTTATGTGCTACAACGCGCCATTCAAGTTGTGCTGCGTCAAATGTACCTAACATTTAAACCTCGAAATAATAATTTCTCCAACTTCCTTTGAGAAATTCTGACAATTGGGTTTTGTGGAAGAAAGCCGACCACTAACTGTCGTACATTGATTAAATGAACTATGTATGATGTTGTCATGTCCCCATCCCATCTCCTCTACTCGTTTAGGTAAACCATGATAATAGGTTGACCTTAATTTCTCTAACTTAGCTCTATGTAATATAACATCTAAGATTTTTTTATACTCTCCTTTGGCTGTCTTTTGTATTGAAACTAAAGTTCCTTCGTTTGTAGCATAAAACCCATCTTTTGCCAATTCAGACCCCTCCAATGGTTTAAACAACCCTTTAGAAGAGTATGGTATCTTTGCTTTTCTAGACTTGGTTGTTGTCCTTCCATCTTTGTAAGTAAACTCATACTCTTCTGTACCATCAAGCATAAGAGTACCGCCATAAAGAAACACGCTAAGGTGCTCTCCACTATTAGGATTAAACCAATCAACCCCAAAAATCTTACGAAGCCATTCATCAATTTTACCAATCTTAACAACTAATTCATTTCCTTTCTCTATAGACTTATCTAAATCTAGTTTAATACCATTCTTTTCAATGTCCTGTAATACTACCAAGTCTAACATAGACATTTTAATAAGTCTTTGCATCTCTATACTTGTTCTATAGTAGAAAGCATCCTTAATCTTTTCATACACTTGGGCTGTTACTTCCAAGTCTTGGGATAGATACTCACAAAGAATATCATATGGAACTTGGTCTGTATCTAATCCCATATTCCAATACTCTTCTTTAACCACATCTAGTTTCTTAGCTACTCCAAAGAAATCTGCCATTTGGTCTAATGATGGATATGAGTGTTGTTGATTTGTAATTATATAAAATGCAAGCTGGACATCAAATATGCGAGTAGACTTGCCAATCCGTAAGCCATAGCGACTAAACCAACCAAGGTCATACTTAGCATTAGCCCCAATGAGAGTGGAGCATTCATCCAAGAGCGTTTGGATTTCTTTGAGGTGTTGTCCGTAGGGGTTGTCATCGTATTCCAATTTCCATATCTTTGTTTCTCCTGTTTGTAAGTTTTTAATCCCTAGATTACATGCTTTGTTTCTAGGGTCATAGGGGTGTGCATGATTGCGTTGAGCCCCTGTTGCCTCAAAGTCAAATACTAAGTTCATTTGTACAAAGCTCTTATTTTCTCAAAGTCAACGGGGGCATAGTTATCCAGCTGTTCTACAGAAACATTTATATATCTGCTATCCTTCAAGGTATTACTGTGCATATGTCCATGAATGTTTCCTTTCCATCTTGCAAGACTCTCAGGGTGAATGGGTATGTGAGTAAGTATAAACTTGTCTAGCTGATGAGAGCCTCTGACATCCTTAAAAAACTGTATATACTGACTGAGTTTAAAGTTGTCATGGTTCCCTTTAATTAAGACTTTAGTTCCATTCAATCTACCTAGCACTAAGCCCAACTGACTAAAACTTTTAAATCCTACATCACCCAGATGATAAACTTTGTCACTGGGCGAAACTGTAGAGTTCCATCTTTGTATTAAATATTCATCATGCTCCTCAATTGTATTGAAATTTGGTCTTAAGTCAGAGCCATCCTCTTTTTTAAATGTGAGAATATTTCTATGACCAAAATGAGTGTCTCCTATTAGGAATGTTTTCATATTAAGTCCATTCTATGCTATCAGTATATCGTGCTATCTCTGGTTGAATTAAAACTGGCATCTTACCATGACGTAAGTCTGCCACCGTATCAACATCCCCTGCTAGTTTGTTCTTGCATAACGATATATATCGTAAGAACTCTTCACCATCGTTGTTGGTTTTACCTAACCCAATCATGAAGTCTGCTTCACCCTGTTTTGCCGTATGGCTAGAGTCAACGTCATTCATGTTCAAATATTTCTTACCTTCTGCTGTACCACCTGCTTGACATACACCAATTACAGCACCATATTTCTTAGACAACTCACGACCCCATTGGTAGATAGCTTTCATCTTAAGGTCATATCGTTCACTCTCTGTCCAGTGTACCTTGTCAATCTGGTCAAAGATGATTAGACTTGGTTGATACTTCTCACAGAGTTCATCTACTTTCTTCTTTGAGATGTTTGCATCATCATACAGCATCAATTTGTCACCGATGAT
>JAKPKF010000384.1 GCA_029553845.1 bacterium
AGATACAAAACATGTTCTTGAAATACTTGCTGGATTACTCGAAAGACCAACAACATAACCTAAAACTAACATATCACCTACCGAAGAATCGTTTACGAAAATTATGTCTCCATCACTTACATCTGAATTCATTGTTATATTTTCAACCTTTATGCCCTCTGCGGAGCCATTCATAACTCCACGACTCACTACTTTGTTCTTTAGATATCCGTCCAATGCCCTGTTCTCATCATATTTAAGTATACTTACACCAAGATATGAGTTATTACTAGTTGGAAGTTTAATCCGAGAGCCCAGTTCATCTACATATTCCACTATCCCTACAAAAAAATTCCCAACTACCGCTACATCTCCGACTTGAATGCCAGATTTTGTCCCTTCATCTATTCGCAGGTAATCGATACTATCACTTTTCAAAACATTTGCCATTACATACTCCCTATCTTGGTTTTTTAGACTTAATTGTTTTTTCAAAAGTTCATTTTCTGCCAAAAGCTCTAAGTAAGAGGCATCTCCTATTTCATTCTCTGCTATCTGGATTTTTAATCTTTTATTTTCCTCTATGATATCTCTTAAACTAACAAAGTTTTTAAAGTAAGAAGCAACTCCTTTTCCTAGATTCTCTCCTGTTATGAAAATTGGCTCTATACTGTAGGAAATTGGATATCTAATAAAATTGATGGCATTCGCTTTATCTAAAGAAAGAAAAATTCCACCAAACAAAATAACAATTATTGTAAAAATCAGCTCTTTTTTAAAACTACCTTGAGCACTCATTTCTTAAGAGATAATGTTAAACAAGCTCTTCCCAAGATTTCTGTATCCTCTCCAAAAGTTCTATGTGGTCAAGCATTAAAGCTGTTCCTCTAGCTACAGCAGAGAGTGGATCATCTACAATTTTAACTGGAAGATTCAATTCTTGAGAAAAGTATATGTCAATTCCTTTTATTAAAGCGCCTCCACCTGCAAGACGCAGCCCTGATGCAAGTAAATCTTTAAGAAGTTCTGGGGGAGTATCTTCAATGGCATCTTTTACTCCATCACAGATTTGAGAGATGGAAGACATAATTGCCTCTCTTACTTCAATACTACTTAACTCAACTGTTCTTGGTAATCCAGTTAGAAGATCTCTTCCCTGTACACTCATTTTCGTTTCTTTTCTTTGTGGTACTGCACTACCTATGGAGATTTTTACATCCTCTGCACTTCGCTCCCCTATTAATACATTGTATTTCTCTCTTACATAGTTAATAACATCTTGATCCATTTCATCTCCTGCAATTCTCATTGTATTATCTACAACAATATCTCCAAGAGAAAAAACCGCAATGTCAGAAGTACCACCTCCAATATCTACAATCATGCTCCCCGAAGCATCCTCCACTGGAAGTCCAGCTCCGATAGCAGCTGCCATAGCTTCTTCAACAATGAACACTTCTCTTGCTCCTGCCGTTTTTGCAGCATCAAGTACCGCTTGTCTTTCAACTTCTGTTACAGAAGTAGGAACACCAATAATGACTCGTGGTCTTGGAATTTTAAAACTTTTTCCAAAATATCCATGTGCTCTGTGTATGAAATGATGAATCATGGCTTGGGTAGTATCAAAATCTGAGATTACTCCACCTCGTAAAGGCCTTACAGCCGAGATATTCGCAGGAGTTCTACCAATCATTTGTCTTGCATCCTTTCCAACAGCAAGAACCATCTTAGTTCTTTTATCTATAGCTACAACCGAGGGTTCAGATACAACAATTCCATGATTTCTCATGTACACTATAGTATTTGCTGTCCCTAAATCTATTCCTAGATCATAGGTAAAGAATTCTAGTACCGAATTTATCCATTTCATAGCACAATTCTATCACTTAAAAGGATACAAAACGAGTATCTGCTGTATTAAATCTAGATATCGGTAAAATTTACTTCTCTAAAGAATCTTTTCTGAGCTTCTTGTAACACTTCATACAAACAGAGGCCTTTACTACTGCTCCATCAATCTCTAAATCTACTTTTCTCAGATTAGGTTCGAATATTCTTTTTGACTTTGGTGCTTTGTATCTCCAGCCCACAGAATGTTTGTGTTGGATACTATTACCAGCCATTGTTGTTTTTCCACAAATGTTGCAAATTTTTGACATAACGGTGGTATTATATTCTAATCTTTGGCATATTGTCAAAGATTTAAAATTGATATAATGAGATATGATTACAACAGAAACATTGTACTGGCTATTATTCGCTATTCCATCTATCCTAATAGCTTCTACCGTACATGAATATTCTCACGGATTAGCAGCTTACAAGCTAGGAGATCCTACTGCCAAAGCATACGGAAGACTTACGCTTAATCCTCTTAAACACATAGATCCGATAGGGGCACTTTCTATGATTCTTTTTAGATTTGGATGGAGCAAGCCAGTGCCAATAAATGAATACAACTTCAAAAACAGAGAGCTTGGAACTGCAATTGTCTCCTTTGCAGGACCTCTTTCAAATCTTCTTCTAGTAACAGTATTTGGTTCAATTAACCTAATTTTTCATCCTAATCTTGAAAGTATCTTTGGAATATTCCTTTTTACCTTTACACTAATAAATATCTCCCTAGCCATTTTCAACCTAATCCCTATTCCACCGCTAGATGGACACAAAATAGTTCGAGCATTTCTTCCAAAGAAATTGCGATACTACTGGGAGAAAATGGAAAAATTTTCATTTCTGTTCATATTGTTACTAATTATACCTTTCTCCCCTATAGGTAAATTTGTTCTAGGAGGGATTTCTACTATCCTAGCACAATTATTAGCCCTTTTTGGGTTCCTCTAATAGCCCCATTACAGGCCTTTTTTTATTTGTTACCAGTATCTAAATATCGTAAAATATATACGCCCTAGTAGGAATAACAGGATTCATAGCTCTATATTCAAGAGCTCGGGATTCCAACTATCGCTTAGCTCCGTGGAGTTAAGTTGAGGAAACCCAAATGTATTACTGAGCTCTATGACTCCATCTTACTGGGGCGTTTTCTCCTTGTATATTGACTATAATACCCATATATACTAAACTTCTCTCAGTTGCCGAAGTAGCTCAGTTGGTCAGAGCAACTG
>JAKPKF010000401.1 GCA_029553845.1 bacterium
AGATAATCAAGTGCTCATAAAGGGATCTTTATGGGAATTAAGGTGGTACCACTGAAAACTTCAAAGAAAGTAATCAGTCCTTAGAAGCCCTAGCTTCTAGGGACTTTTATATTATCAAGAGGTGAGAACAATGAAATTAAAGGATTTATCAACAAAATACGATTTTAAAACAGTAGAATCAGGAAAGTATGAAAAGTGGATCAAAGAAGGTTACTTTACTGCGGGAGACATCAGTAAAAAGCCTTATACGATTGTGATTCCACCCCCAAACATTACAGGAAAACTTCATCTAGGCCATGCTTTGGATACCACACAACAAGATGTCATCATTCGTCGTAAAAGAATGCAAGGTTATGATACCCTATATTTACCAGGTATGGACCACGCTTCCATTGCAACGCAAGCAAAAGTTGAAGCTCGGCTACGGGAAAAAGGAATCTCTCGTTATGATATCGGAAGAGAAAAATTCCTTGAGATATCTTGGCAATGGAAAGAAGAATATGCAAGTATTATTCGTAAGCAATGGGAAGCGATTGGTTTAAGTTTAGATTATACGAGGGAACGTTTTACTTTAGACGAAGGCCTAAATCAAGCGGTTAATGAAGTATTTGTTAGAATGTACAAGGATGGAATTATCTATCGGGGAGAAAAGATTATCAACTGGGATATTCAAAGTAAAACAGCCTTATCGAATATCGAAGTAGACTATAAAAATGTGGAAGGAGCCTTCTATCATATCATTTATCCATTTGTTGATGGAGAGGGTGGTTTGGAGATTGCGACGACTCGTCCAGAAACCATGTTTGGTGACACTGCTCTAATGGTTCATCCAAACGATGAGAGATATCAAAAGTACATTGGTAAAGAAGTATATATTCCGGGAACAGCGACTAAAATTCCAGTTATCAGCGATGAATACGTTGATATGAGTTTTGGGACAGGAGTTGTTAAGGTAACACCTGCTCATGACCCTAACGACTTTGAAGTTGGACTTCGTCATCAAATAGCTCGTCCTTTGTGTATGGAAGAAGATGGTACGATGAGTGCCATCGCGGGAAAATACCAAGGAATGGAACGCTTTAGTTGTCGTAAGGCGGTTGTTGAAGACTTAAAACAAGCTGGATTATGCGTAAAAATTAAAAAAATGACCCATTCAGTCGGTCATAGTGAACGTACAGGCGTAATTGTTGAACCAAGATTATCAAAACAATGGTTCGTTGCGATGGATAGCCTAGCAAAGAATTTATTAGCAATGCAAGCGAATCCAGAAACAAAGATTACCTTTGTTCCTGCTCGTTTTGAAAAGATATTTGCTAACTGGTTAAATAATATTCAAGATTGGTGTATTTCTCGTCAATTATGGTGGGGACATAGAATTCCAGCTTGGTATAAAGAGGATCAAATTTATGTTGGCTTAACTGCTCCAAAAGAAGAAGGATGGGCTCAAGATGAAGACGCT
>JAKPKF010000425.1 GCA_029553845.1 bacterium
TTATTCCTAGAGGAATTTCAAGATTTTTTTAAAGATTTAGGTATCAATTTTGAGATAAAAGAGTATGGTATAGATATTCTCTCCTTGCCTTCCATGCTTCCTGCCGGCAATACAGAGGCTCTTTTTAAAGAGATATTTGAAATTTCTGACAATTTGGATACACTTAGGAAGGACTTTAACAAGAAAAAGGAAGACATACTTGCTACAGTAGCCTGTCACACAAGTATAAGGTCTGGACAGAAACTAAGCTACGAGGAAATGAAAAACCTTTTCGAGGAGCTTTCCTCTTGTGAGAACCCATACAGTTGTCCTCATGGTAGACCAGCAGTATGGAAATTAACAAGAGAACAAATAGATACTAATTTTGAAAGAACATACTAATATGCAAAAAGGAATACTTTACTTAATACCAACCCCAATAACCGATGTCCCCATGAAAGACATTCTTCTTCCACCATACCTAGATATTGTAAAAGGACTTGAGATATTTGTAGTAGAAAATGCAAAAACAGCTAGAGCACACCTCTCCTCCATAGAATTAAATAAAAAAATACAAGAGATAGAGATGTATGAACTTAGTGAGCATACAAAAGTGTATGAGATAGAAGCCATGATAAAACCTCTAATGGAAGGAAAGAATGTAGGATTAATGTCTGAAGCAGGAGTACCATCAATAGCAGACCCAGGATACAGGCTTGTAATTTTTGCTCAAAAAAATGACATTAAGGTAGTTCCATTTGTTGGTCCATCTTCCATATTCCTTGCCTTAATGGCATCGGGGTTAAGTGGACAAAACTTTGCCTTCAATGGGTATCTTCCACAGGAGAACAGAGATTTAAGAAAGGCAATTAAAAGCATCGAAGTATTTGCAAAGGGAACAGGTCAGACACAAATATTCATGGAAGCACCATACCGTAATCAAAAAATTTTTGAAAATATTCTCACTGTTTGCGAAGATGACACCTATCTCTGTGTAGCACAAAATATAATGGGTGAGAATGAATTCATAAAAACAGAATCCATAGCAAAATGGAGAAAGAATAAAATTAGATTAGATGATGTTCCTTGCTTATTTTTAATCAATAAAATCTAATGTCAGTATTCATTAGCTCAATACCAAACGCACAGGAAGACGATTTACTTCTTGCCAAAAAGATTACAAAAGGTGAGCTAGATATTTCAAAAGAGAGAATGGTTCTTGAAGATCTTCTATCCAAAGTGTTTAAAGATAGTAAGATATTTCTCTTTAATAGAGGTCGAGACGCTCTCTATGTAGCCCTACGAGCAGTTGGGGTATCTCCCAAAGACGAGGTCATACTTCAAGCCTTTACCTGCATAGCTGTTCCAGCCCCAATTCTTTGGTTAGGAGCTACTCCAAGATACACGGACATTGATCCAAAGAGCTTCAACATAGATTTAGACAAACTGCAATCCAATATAAATGAATTTACCAAAGCAATAGTCATTCAACATACATTTGGTAATATCTTTGACCTAAAGAGAGTCAGAGAACTTGTGGATGAGGTTAATAAAGAGAGAAGAGAGAAAGAGAAGATTTACATAATAGAAGATTGTGCACATCATTCACTTCTTTCAAACAAAGATGTTTTGAAATACTCTGACATTGCTCTTTTTAGTTTTGCCCAAGACAAGAGCATAAGTAGTACTCAAGGAGGTTTGATTGTTGTAAAAAACCAAAATATTTCAAAAAAGGCTTCTATCCTTTACGATGCAATACCTGAACAAACAGAAAGGGAAGCTAAATACAATGTAGAATATATAAATAGATGGGGAGAGATAAAAAAAGAGTATTTTAAAAGCATATTTACATTCTATAAAAGACTTACACTTGGAAAGATCAAGATTATTTTTTATAGATTCCTTGGTAAAATTAAAAAACAGGCTTCAGCAGATATTGGTAGTAAAAAAGATATACGAAAATACAGTAATGAACAGGCTTCACTTCTTCTCAATCAATTACCAAAAATTAAAAAATTTGATGAGCACAGAAGAATAATAACTAAGGTATACGATGAAACACTAAAAACAGAGATGAAATTTGATAACCATTCAGATTGTTTGTTGAGATACCCTGTATTGGTCTCTAATCCAGCAGAAGTATTAGCAGCCTTGGCAAAAGAGAAAATAATCGGTGGAAGATGGTACT
>JAKPKF010000431.1 GCA_029553845.1 bacterium
ATTTGTAATCAATAGGTTGGAGGTTCGAGTCCTCTAGACGGCACCATACGTGCAGCTATGGCGGAACTGGCAGACGCGCTAGACTTAGGATCTAGTGGGGTGACCCGTGCAGGTTCAATTCCTGTTAGCTGCACCAAAAAAAGCAAACTGCGACAATACCATAATACAGCGTATTATGAGTGCTAAATTGTCGCTTTTTTGTTTGCCTGCTTGTGCCTATTAATCCAATTATTCAAAACCATAGAGAATAAAACTAGTTCGAATAACTGATACGCGGTTAGATAGTTCGAACCGATTAGGTGCAGGTTCATTGATAAAAAGTCCAATAAATGGGGGCAAGCAAAAGAAAAGCACCTTAAGGTGCTAATGTGCAACGTAGTATTAGATTACTTAACTATCAAGATTCCAAATGTTGTATTGAACGAACTCTTTCTTACTTTGTATTCAATGGATGAAGTGAATAAGAGTTTTGGATCTAGGGGTGGTTTCTTTATGTCTTTGTTTCCAACAATGAAGTAGATGAGTTCTTTATTAACAATAACCGCTCTAGAGAAAACTGATTTGAAATCAATTTCCTCAACGTCCTCATAATCATCAGGTAGTGCCTTTAAGTTATTTATAATCTTGTTGGTTCTATCACGATAATTCTCTGTGACGAGTATCTTGTTTTGTATCTCGGTTCTATCTTTGATTAATGCGTTAATCTGATTCAGTGTTTCTCTTTGTAAAGAGGAGAAGAAGTCATCATGGAAATCTTTAATATCTTCATACTTCTTCCTAAGTGTATCGATTTGCGAGTTTATAGACGAGATATCTTCAGTGGTGGAATCTTTATCGACTTTGCTAAATTCGGTGATTAAACACTCTTTAAAAGTGGAAATATTTGATTTTAATATCTTGAGTTGTTTCCCTATTATTTCCTTGAAGGTAACGAATGGATAATTCTCACTTTTACAGAGCTTAGTTTTGTGGTTTGAATAGCACATTAGATGCTTTTTGCTTGGTTCACCATTGTAATGGTTGGTTTTAACCATGTAATTCTTGCCACAGTATGGGCAGAGAATAAAAGTGCTAAAAATAGTCTTATATCTTATATGTTTTATTGACTCTCTAACTGAGCTATGAACGTTATATTTTTCACCCATTGCTTTAATTTTTTCTTGAACAGCGTTCCATGTATCTCTATCAATGATGGCGGGATGACCATTTTGAATTAGATACATTTCTCTTTCGCCGTGATTATAGATTCTCTTTTTGGTGATGGGGTCCGCTGAATATTCTTTTTGAAGGAGGCAATCGCCTACATATTTTTCGTTGTGAAGAATACGATTAATTCCAGATACACTCCAAGAAACAAGTCCGTGTCTGTTCTTAACTCCTTCTTTCAATAAGAAGTCTGCAATAGCGGTGGTGCCCATATCTTCGAGATAAAGTTTATAAATCAATCTAATGATATTAGCTTCATCTTCTTGAATAACAATATTCTTTTTACTGTCATATCGATAGCCAAGCATGTGGTTTACTGGTATGTAATAGCGACCTTCTCTCCTATCTTTCTCAATTCTCCATTTTTGGTTTCTAGAAACGCTTATGGCTTCTTCTTCTGCAAATTGAGCATATAGGGTTATCATCTGGTCGCATTTAACATCTAGTGAAGATACATGTTGTTGTTCAAAATAGATCTCAATACCAACCTTTCTAAACTCTCTAACTACCTCTAATAAATCGATAAGATTTCTAGCAAATCTTGACACAGATTTAACGAGAATAACATCAATTAAGCCGACTTTTGCATCGTTTATCATTTTAGAAAAGCCTTTTCTCTTATAGATTGTGGTGCCACTTATTCCGTCATCATAGTAGATACCAGCAAAGTCCCAATTGGGGTTTTGAATGATGGTTCTTGTATAGAAATCAATTTGTTCATCTAGTGATGTTTCTGCTACATCTTTATCACTAGAAATACGAGCATATGCGGCAACTTTTAATCTTTGTCCAGGTATAACTTTGTGTAATGAATTAATTTCCATTTGTTTCTTCCTCCAATTTGATGACATCAAATAGTAATGTGATTTCTCCATTGGTAGCACATGATGAGTAAATAGGTTCTAAATTGAGTAAGTTATCGATGGTGGTGCTATCAACTTGAATTGGCTTATCGCTAATAACAAACCTTATAGAGTTGTCTTTTCTTCGAATGACCGCTTTTAAAACTTCGCCAAGTATTTCACTAGTAATTGTGCCTTCAGCAATATACTGATTAATCTTTTCTTTTACTAGATACTGCTTACCTTCTTCAGAGAGAACTTGCTCAAGCCTAGAGATTTCATCTTTATAGTGACTGACATTCGACTTTTGAATGTTGAACTCATCCTGATATTTGAGAACGTCTTCTTCTTCCATTTGGAGCTTAATTAGTTCACTCATCTTTTCTTCAGCTTCAGCGATTAGTGCTTTATACTCTGTAATTTTCTCGATAATTGATTGGACTGAAGAGTGGTAGGCATCACTGATGGTGACATCTACTTCTTTGGGAAGAGTATTGAACTTAGCAAAGACTTCACTAATGGCTCTATTCATCAATTCATAGTTAATAGTAAGTGGGGCATCGCAGTCTCTATAATGAGGTGATGTCTTGTTGTTGACCTTGCATGTGAATACTCTTCTCGCATAATTAGTTCCTGGATGAATAGTTATCACCTTCATGCTTCTTAGGCATCTTTCACAATAGAATATCTTTGATATTAGATTCACTTTAGATGTGCTGTTGTTCCCTTTAGTGAATTTAGCTTTTCTTAATGATTGGATTTCATTGAATGTCTCTCTATCAATAATTGCATCGTGATGGTTTTGAACGATGTATTTTTCTTCAACCCCATCATTGATGACAGTTTTATGATCTAAGAAATCAACAACCACAGTCTTTTGCATGACAAAGTCACCGACATATTTCTCATTTGAAATGATCTTATCGATATCGTAGACCTTCCATAC
>JAKPKF010000441.1 GCA_029553845.1 bacterium
AGTAGGATCAGCCATTGTAGAAAAGGACCACACAGGGCCTTCGGCTGTTTCATCTGCATCATTTTTAGCCACTACTTTCCATTCATAAGTTTTGCCATATTCAAGGTCTGGATCGTAGCTGTTCAAAGGATCTGTTTGATTTTCGGAAACTAATACCATATTACCAGATAAACCAAAATAGACATCTACTTTGGTGACTGTGCCATTGTTTGTCCAGGAAAGGATTTGATTTAAGGGAACATTTGTAGCAAGATTAGCAGGAACAGGATTACTGGGCGGTTCAGGAGAAGGATTAGGCATTGTGTAAGTAAGTTCAATATTATCTATAGCGGCAGGAGGTTGTGTCCCTCCTGAACTATCATTTCTCCAGGAAAAGACCAGGCGTTTTGTAGTACCTGCTACAGCATTGTTGATAGTGATTGTTTTTTCCGTCCAATTAGTAGTTAGATTATACCAAGTATTGCCTATTTGTCCTGTAGTAAGTTGTGTTCCTGCTGCAGGAATAGTAGAAGTATTAACTAAAAATACCTTTAAACCATCATAACCAGATTCACCACCACACTTAAACATAAAGCTTAAATTATACTCCAAAGCACCAGCGGGAAAAGCAATATCACGGTATAAATGAACTACTGATGTAGAGTTGCTGGTATTATAGGCATTGGAAACCCCATTATCATTGGAGATATAAGCTGATTTACTACCTGCATAATAAGTTGCTGTTCCTACATACCATTGATTGGTTTGAGTTCCATTCACAATAGTCCAATTGATAGCACCTTCAAAATCTTCCGTGAAAGGTAATTCAGCTGGAATTTGAGTTGTGGTAAAACTGGCAGGACCTACCCAGGGACTTACATTGCCATCTTTAACAGCACGCACATACCATTGATAAGTAGTATTTGGCTGTAGACCTGTTAGAGTATAAGGATTGGAAGTAACCTGAATTTGAGTTGCCTTACCATTAGGATTAAAGCCAGGAGCACCATAAATAATATCCCAGGTAGTTGCCGGAGGAACATTATTCTCAGTCCAACCTAAAACAGCAGAATTACCAGTAATATTACTTACAGTAAGATTGCTGGGTTCAACAACCGAAGGTGCAACTTCCAATAGAAAATCATCAATTCCAAAGCCATAAGAGGTCGAAGCTGAATAATATTGGTAAAAGGCAAGGTAGAATATATTATTACTATAAGCAGTAAGATTCAAAGAATGTTCAGTCCAACTCGTATTAGTGCAGATAAAATCACCTAATTCAATTGTAAAAGAAGCTATATCCGGTGTAGTTGTTGAGAGAAGAACCTTGTATTTATTAGGTCTGGATGCGCTTTCAACTTTATCCCACCATTTTAATCTAATATTAATACCACTAGAATTTATCGGAGGACTTATTAGATAGTCATTTGCATTTCCCATACCATGTGCAGCATAAGTTCCAGAATGGGTGGGTGAAATATAAGTATTTGACTGATTCCATGTATAACCATCATTATCGGCATTAATCACTTTCCAACCAAAAGGTGCTGGAGGATTACCACTCCAAGTTCCATCAAAATTCTCTGTATAGGGTAAATCGGTTTCATAGATTGTTGCATCTACACAGGTACCGGTCAGGGGAATTAATTTTTCTCCGCCATCTCCATAATGGATAACTACAGAACCTTGATGAGTTCCTTTGGATTCAGCACCCGGTTCATATTTAACTGTAAAATTAGTATTTTCTCCTGCTTCAAGTTCTGTATCGGTTGGCAAGCTAATTATACTATAGTAGTCACCTGTTGTTTCTACACTATTTATCA
>JAKPKF010000040.1 GCA_029553845.1 bacterium
CCCCTTTCATATAGAGGATATCTCTTATTCTCCATCAACTCACCCCTCGGTATCATCTGGAATGAAGAATCAAAACCTGCAGGTTTGTCTGGTCCACCTGCAAGATTGGCAAGTTGATCCAATGTCAATCCTCCTTGAGCAATCTGAGACTCTGTATAAAGTCCTCCACCAAGATTCCTGTTGATATTCATCTGTTCAGGAGAACCTAAATATGTGTCAGGCATACTGGACTGCTCTGCTGCTCCTGATTTATTATTTATAAGCTCGTTATCAAAAATTGGCATATTATGGATTTCTACGTAAAAAGTCACTAACTGTAGCGGGTCCTATATTATTTAGGAACTCCTGTATCTTCTGTTCAGAAACAAATTCATTGCCTGTAATGAGATCCGTTTTCCATGTACCTCCATCATTCACATACATTCTAATCGCAAACATGTCATTATCACTTCCATCGTTAAATGCTTCACCTTCTATATCAAATCTGACTATCCCTGCAAGATCGGTACTGGCAAGAAGAGGAATATTATATCCGCTAAGATAAGCATTAACAGCCCCACTTTCATCCTTCCTACCACTCATATTGGTAGTATTATTGGGTGATGCTATTATCATGTATTTAATATTCTCTGTAGGGCTTGTCCTTGCTTCATTTGGAAAGAAATCATTAAATTCCCTACTATTCATAGGGACTATTTGTGTCGTGCCTCCTAATGATAAAATCAAATCTGCTGTAGGACCACCTGATTCATTATACTTCTTAACTATGGTGTAGGTTGTCTGAGGATCTCCCCTCATTTTATCTATTGTTTCAGGATTAAAATTCTTCTTGAATTCAGAATCAACCCCACCTGTTTCGTATTCTAGCTTTTTATTACCAATATCTCCTTCTATGATTCTCTTATGTTGTTCATTCTTTGAATCAAGAGTGCCTATCATTGTCTGTCTTTCAGGCATTTTTTCTGCAAGATAATCACTCTGAAATTTTAACTTACGTTCTTCAATATCACCTATAATAGGTACATATTTTGAATGTATTTCATTAGCTCTTTCAACTAAAACTCTTTCAGCAGGAGTAAGAGATTGTCCTGTGTATTGTTTAGCTATGGCCCTAGCAAGAGGCGCAAATTTTGTACCTTCATATGCTTTTTGAAAATCATAAGCATCAAGTTCTGTAACATTGCTGTAAATGGGAGTATCACCACTTACACTCATTATTTGTTTTTGTTTAGTATAAAATCTATTCTTGGAAATTAATATTTCATTTAACTCTCTTGCAGAATAACTCGTTCCATCTGATAGTCTAACACCTTGTTCCTTAGCAAGAGCTTTATCTATATCCTGGTCGAATATTTTAGATGCTTCACTTGCAGATTGATATAAATTCTGTTTCTGTCCCATTACAATCTCAAGAGCCCTTCTTCTTTCAAGATAGGTTTTTATGTTAGGATCTTTTACAGTTTTAATGAATGATGGATCTGTTGCATACTCTTGTGATAATTTATCAAGGTATTCTGCCTTCTTTTTAGGATCGGT
>JAKPKF010000042.1 GCA_029553845.1 bacterium
AAAGAAATTACCAATGTGCGTCTTGTAGAAATCATCCTTCATTAAGAACTGTTTATAATAATCGAATTCAGGTGAGTTTTTGTTATATAATTCAAACAGTTCATGTAGAGTGCTACCTTTCTTCGCTGCTTCATTCGATACTCTGTCCTTACCATAAATCGTGTAAGTCTCAATATAGAACTTGCGCGGACATTTTCGGTAGAGATACATCTTACTCTTACTCATGCGGAACTTCAAATTCCCATCTCCTTACCGCTAATCCATGTTTGTAACCAACCACGCTCTGACCAATACTTACACATATCAACAAATGTGTAAATCTTATTCTCATACTCTACTTTACATGGAATGAGATTACCATTGCAGAAGTCAAGAAATGCCATTTTCATAACTGACTCAAGCGAATCAAAGGTAATCCATCGTTCATTTTGCATTGTTTCCATGTAGTAATAATGTGCAACTGACATTTAATCACCATTAATTATTCTCATTAGAAATCTTTTGTTCTACTACAATTAATGTATCATTGTGATCGCCGTTATGACAAATTACACAGATACCTATTTTTTTAAATCCGCGTGATTTTGACATACCAACAGTATCGTAACCTAATGTAATTACAATTCCATTTGGTTTTATAGTTCTAACTAATTCATTTTTTATTTTGGTAAATGAACCAATCCATCTTTCGCCATATTTTTCTCTCGCCTTTCTAATATTATATGGTGGATCAAGAATAACTGTATCAAATATATTATCTTCACATGATTTTACATACTCGTAAGCATCCATACAAACAGTAGGTTCAAATTCATCAGAAATATCAACGCGAATTTCATTACAATCAATTAGATTTAATTTAGTTTTACCTGCAAATAAATTCAATACATTACCTTTACACCACATTTCAACGTATTGTTTTACTTTTGGTTGCTCAAATGTATATTTTTTTGGCGGTTGTGTCATATAAACCATTTTAATTTCATTTTGTATCATTTAATCCATCTCCGAAGTAATACAGTAATCTGAATATGTTTTTCTCACTATTATGCGCCTTAAAAATGATTTAAGGGTAGAAATGAAATGCATGATCTTACAGTTCAACCTCATACTCTTTTAGATAATATTTGTGTTTCCAATTATATTTTTCTGCATTTAATTCTGCTACTCTTAATCTCCATTCTGCTGTTTCTTTGTTTGTAAATGATTCATAAATATTTGTTGAACCTAGTTCTGTTTCATAAACAATTAACCATAATTTCTGTTTCTGTGTTACTTGTGATTCTTCTTTCACTGTAACCTTATTACACATAAATTCAATATTACACACATCAACAGCATCAACTACACTTTCATATGTAAATTTGGTTACACCTTTAATTTCCTTATCATCAATGAAGATATTTTTAATCTGATATTTATCCTTTACAAGTTTAACATTATTTAATTCAAGATTAGACATAATTACCAACATCCATAGTCTGTTAAATTGATACATTCACCACAGTGTTCACATTCTGCCATTATTACAATTCCAATACCTGTTCCAGTAAAAGTAATGTGAATGGTGGATTGATACTTGTTATCATCAAAGCATCGCTCATGACGCTGGATGAATTGATTGAGTTGTGCAAGTTCATTCTTGTTAAGTTCTAACATTATCCACACCTACTGTATCCACATGCACAAGTTTTACAACCTTCAACCATACTCATACGTTCACCACAATCAGGGCAGATATTATGTTCAGTTTTTACCTCTTCTTTACGCCGAATAGGAGTTGGTTCCAAATCCTTATCAGGAATCAGACTTTCAATTACTCGTCCGACAACATCAGAGCATGACTTTCCATCACATTTACCTTCAGTGAATTTCTTGTAGGCCACAGGACAAGTAACATTACGCAGAGTTTTAATTATATCCCAGGTAGGAACATTCCAACGCATAGAGAGAGAAATCATCTGTCCAAGAGCATCATTCATAGCGGTGCAACCACCTTTGTTGTTTATAATGCACTCATACGGCTTGCCGTCCTTCTCTGCAACAGAGATGATTAGTTTGCCACAACCACTACGACGCTTACTATTTGTAGCGGGAAGGTCAGCGGGACGTTTGGGAAGGATTCTACCATCTGTAAGTGTAGGTGTAGACTCTTTCTTGAGTTCCATAACAATATCTTCTCTACTACCTGTTACGTAAATGGTAACACCCTTACACTTTTTCTCATAAGCGTAAAGAATTGCACTTCTAATATCTTCTTTAGTAGCACCTGAAGGCATGTTGATAGTTTTACTGATTGCAGCATGACAATACTGCTGAAACGCTGCCTGCATGTCAATGTGTGCCTTCCAATCAATATCAAGTGCAGTCTTGAACACAGATTTAAACTCTATAGGTAACCATGTAATATCCTGAATAGTTCCTGTTTCGTAAGCATGATTAACTACTTCCTGCTTCTTCTTATCCCATTGTGCAGATTCACAGTGCGATTCAATATACTCATTCAGTTTTTCCTCAAATACAGGATCAACAATCAAGTAACCTTTCTTCTCACCATCTACCCATGTATAACGCTTGTGAACCAGGGAGAATACAGGTTCAATACCATATGAGGTTTCACATAGTGTTGCAATACTTCCAGTGGGCGCTATGCACGTTGTAGTGGCATTACGTATGGGTATATCACGTTGTGACCATTCAGAACCTTCATAAGCGGGGAATGT
>JAKPKF010000050.1 GCA_029553845.1 bacterium
CCATTCCATATTAGATTCTTGTTTCAACACCACTTTATCAGATGGAAGTATCTCATCACGAATAGTATTTGGATCTGCTGTGGTAGCTTCTTCTATGATAGGATAGTTCTCTTCACGTGGTATAGTATTATTACCAAAGAACTTTGTTTCTAATATATCTATCTTAGTAGCTTTAGTATCTACTGCATTAAAACTACGTGCTTGATCCTCATTATGTCTTCTTTCTTGAAGCTCACCTATAGGGCTATTCTTATATAACATATGGCTTAATCCTCTTATCTCTTGGTGCAATTGTATCAGGGGCACCATCTTCTTTGTATATTCTTGAGAGTAATGCTAATGCTTGAAGACACGCATGAGATATACTTGGGTTCTTATCCATTATATAGAATGAGTAATTAAGTATATCTAATACGTGATTATCTTGTGTCCACGCAGGAGCAATACCTTCTTCTTGTTTACTTGTTATATGTCCATACTGAACCTGTTTATCACAGATTAATTTACCATCCTCAATCTTTATATCTTCATTCTGCCAAGCATAGTATTTCTGATTAGTTAAGAGATATGGTACATTAAGAGTTAATACGCTTAAAGTGGTACATGCTGGAGATTCAATATATTTACATCTATTCATCTTTACTAATAAGTCTTGTACTAACGGTAGTGCATATACAGGTGAATATGGTAATTGACGATACTGATATATAGTACTCATAATTGAAATGCCTTTATCTTATGATTATGTCTTATATCGAAACGAGGAGTTATCTGTCTTGACTCAGCTAATAAGTTATTAGCTTCTACGCTGATAGCTTCTATCAATGAATATACTGAACTAACATCTTGTAATGCTAATAAGTATAATAACTGAGATATACTCTTCATTAGCTTAGTTGGTTCATGTTCTTTTAGATCTTTAATAACATTCATCTTATATACTCCTGGAGTTAATATAGGAAATTTATCTATTAATGTCAAGCTTTTTTTATCACTATTACTAAAGTAGCTCCCAGCACTTTCATACTCAGTGTTAATCTTCTCTTGAAGATCTATCTGTGTATTAATCAGAGGGACTCCAATGAATGCTTGCCAATTGATTTTATCATCAAAGTTTATTACTTGTTCAACATCTGATTCAAATAGATGTTCTTGACTATCTGTATTAAGCTCAAATATGGTTAATGCTTTGCCTATAAAGATACAGGGTGTCTCAATGTTAAACCATGATGTAGTGTAGCCTCTATAGCAATATTTAGGCAATGCTAAACGTAATTCTTCTTCATACTGATTGTATAAACTAACAGAACTAAAGCTCATATGTAGCTCCTGACTTTAAACTTGTGAATAAACTCAGCTTAGGCTTATTCACGTTATCATTATATAGTTTAATATACTTAATTGCTAATGACTCATACATTGATTCCATATTAGGTTCTAATCTATTACGATAATGGATTGCATGCATCATAGCAATAAGAGGATATACTAATCCTGGAGTAAAATGTTTCCCTTTAATTTCATTATACTGATTAAAATTATAATTCCCACTTGTACAAAGATATGGATAAGCATAACCAAGTACATTAATAATACCCTCTGCATATACGACTTCACCATCTAAATAACTCTTTCCTGTTGGTTCTTGTAACTTTATTAAATAATTTATTGTTTCTATTACATCTTCACTATTTCTAAAATTGACAGGATGAGTATCCCAATGTTCTGCACTATGTACTGCTGTTATTTCCTTAAACATAATAGATTTTAATTCATACATCTGGTTATCTATCTCTGTAACATATTCAACTTCTTTTGATACAAACTCTGTGTTAAGAAGATTAATAGATACAAGGTCATTAAATTTTAGTGATACAACAATAGGATACAGTACAAGTTTATTAGCAACATACCAGTATGCTTCGTTTATCATTTCAAGTTTCTTTTGATCAGAATATTCTTCAAGTACAGGAAACTCTTGAATCAAATCATCAATAGTCATATTACACCTTCTTTAATTGTATGGAATACTGATTCATGTATCTCTATCATCTTATTACAGTAGAAGTCTAACTTAGCGAATTTAGATGCTATTCCTACAGATGTTAATAAGAAATTAAACCTATCTTGTTCAACGTTAAACTTATAAATAAAAGGGTCTTCATAATTATCTAATGTTAGTTTCACATACAGCACAACATCTTCTTCTGTAGTTCTCACAATATTGTGCATTGAAACAATAGTTGACAATCTCCCATCAGATATAATAGGTTCCCAGCATGAACTAAGTACACGTGGAGTTTCTTCTGGTATCCCATCTGACTCCACGAACGACTTAGAAAATAACATAGCTGTACCTCTTGTAGTAATGTTTAATACATTACATGGCTCAATATACCTTTTAGAGGCTGAAATATCAAGAATACAAGGGTATAATCTGTTAAGTATATCTAAACCCTTCTCACTAAGTATTCGTGTCTCTATGACGTTATTTTGAGCGTCTATGAGATTTACCTTGAGATCATTTACTCCTTCACGTAATTGGAAGCTGTGTAATCTATTGATTTCATTATTATATACTAACGGGATATATGCTCTCATTTCTTTTTGTAGTTCCTTTTGAATACAGTATATCCTGATTCCTTTAACTTGTTAATAGCATAGTCTTCTGATTCTGAGGTCCAGAGATGTTCTTCTATATCCTCTTTTGATTGAATACTTCTATTGTATATGGTAGGGATTGAATCAAATTGTAATGTTGCCCATTGTCTAAACTCTTTATCATTCATTCTCTTTACACCAATATACTTCTGTTGAGATAGAAAGTCTTGCTCTTCTTTATCTTCTGTTTTATACTGAGTAGATTGATTGAATATAAGTCTCTTACCATTAGGCAAGCTTAAATCATATCGTGATACTTCTGGTGCTGTTAGATAGAATGTTAATGGTTCTTTAATCATTGTTCCTCCTTAAAGATGAGGGGCTTACGCCCCTCTGAGTTGTTGGGTTAAGCCTCATCTGGTGCCCAGACTACAGCGTGATTCTTAGGGTTACGAAGCAAGAAAGATGATTCGCCTCTTATAGCTTCAAGGAATGCGTCTTGACCAATATCTTGGATACCACCTTCAAGCTTATCTGGACGACAGATTACTTGTTTAATGTTTGCAGTATCAATTGACAAGAGTATATCTTTAGCATCTACATGACCTCTACCAAAGATATGATATGCTACAGGGAACTGTACCATATAATCTAATGCAGGTTCATGGACAAATGTTATCTTATGTCCTTTGGATGTTTGGAAAGTATATATCTCAAGACCATATGTAATCTGAGATGGTTTTTGTATCATTACTCTACCACCAAGAAATGGATCATTCATTACTGATCTAACATAGAGATCAAGCTTACCAAGAAACTTACGTGATGCTAATAGAGTTAAGTTCTCTGATCCATTGCTTCTAAATGCAAATAGAGAATCTGCTAAACTATCGAACCAATCACCAAGCTTTAATGCTACCTTAACAGATGATACGTCACCATCAAACCCATTTCTATTTCTCAAGTTCTCAAATGGTTTCTTCATGTATGTAATAGGGAATAAAGCATAGTCAAGCATACCACCAAGTGTACGTACAGGTTGATTACTTGCTATTGTGTTAAGATTATTAACAGCAAATGTTTCACCTTTAACACCAGTTAAGTATGCAGCTACTTTACTTTTCTTATACTCTTCAAGATAGAATGCACGTGTATTAGCGAAATCATCTCCGAATCTAAACTTAGATGCAGCATGAGTACCAGTGATACCATACTTAGGACTTGCAAAGATTTGAGATAGATTATGACGTGATTCACGACTTGTTGTAATGTTTCCACTTGGTCTAAAGATATCACCGTCAGGAATACCTTGTGGTGCCACAGTATTCTGTCCAATCTGCATCATACGAGATGGGCGTGATATCATGCCACCAAACGCTTGCTTTGCAGTAACTTCATCAGTACCAGGTTCTTTTGCTTGTAACACTTGATCATCGATAGCAATAAAGGTTAGCATGTGAGTATAGCTTGATAATGACTCGTTACTCATAGCAGGGTTTAATGTTAAGACAACAGAATCAACATTGTCAATTTTAGTATAATCAACCTTTTCAAGTCTCATAAGTACTTCGTGGAATGATGCTGTTTCAACTGATTTCTTTTCTATTTTAGCAAAGTGAACTTCATCCCATGCAAAATACACAGGACTTGAAGTAGATGAAGCATCAAAAGTAAAGAGTGTTGCAGTTTCTACTGCATTAGTATATCCGAGATTCATTACATATTGACGAATAGAATTATATATATCGTATGCTTTACCTTGATAACTTGTTGATTCAGGAATGATTATCTTGTAATATCCATCACTATTTTTTACTGCAACGTTAATAAGTTCTTTATCATCAACCTTAGCAAGAACAAGATTGCCATTACTAAGTACTCCTGCTTTAAACTCAAAACGTCCACCTACATAGTCAGAGCTTGTTATAGCGTGCATCTTTTTTGTTACTGATGAGCCATATCCTGAACCAGGTAGAGCGAAATTAGTGCCAGATGCAGTTGCATGAGTATCCATTAAGCGTACGTTATCAAGTTTAATATCGAACCATGATTCACCTTTGTACTCATCTGCCCAAGTTATTACAGGAGGCGGAGCACTTTCTGTTGCCATGTTATATAGCAATGTGAGTAGTGGGGTAGCACTGACGTTCCAAGTCATCATAGACCCTAACAGATCTATTTGATACTGGTCTGCCTTACCTTGTATAGTATCGTTAAACAGATCGCCTGAGACGAGCTGAGTTGAATATGAGGCGGGATTATATGTCTTCGCTTGATAGTTCTGATCAAACGCCCCACCTTTCCAATGTATGTTATTATTTGCCATTTATATCTCCTTGTATGATTTATTAAAAGAAGGGATGTTGTTGCCTCCCTCGTGGCATGTTATAGTATGTTGACACAGCAGAAGGAGATGGTGCTTCAGCTATATTTGGTGAAGGTCTCCTCTGCTGTGGTGGTTGTTGTGGTTGTTGACTACTTTGTTGATAAGATTCATAAAGCATGACGAACTCACTTGGAGATATACTCCTTACGAATTCGGCTACTTCATTAGGATTATACCCTTTTAACAGGGCTTCTTTCTCTACGGCTTGTTGATAGCCTGACTTTTGAGGTTGCGAAGGTTGTTCATTCTGATAGCCAAGATCCTGACCAGGTTGTGGTGCAGGTGTTTGATTTTGAGATTGATTAAATTCACGCATAAGTTTTTCAATTGGGTCTTCGTTCTGGTCGATTGTATCTGCTACTGCACTTTGTGGTGCCGCTACCTGTGCAGGAGCTTGCTGTACTCGTTCATTATATGATTGCGGACTCGTTCCACCTGGATTATACTGACCTGATTGAATCAGTCTCTCCATGTTTTGTAGTCGTTCAAGTTCTGAGCGATCAACAGTTACAGCATTACTGTTAGATTGAGTAGTATCTTGTGGTCTATCATTCCCCGCACGACTACTATATAATTCTCTTGCTCTTCCTTGATGATTGTATCCGAACGGATCTAAGTAATTACTTACAATCTGTTCTTGTACATCCCTTGTAAAATTTGCTCGTGATGTAGTTACATCACCTATTCTAAAATCTGCTCCTCTTTGGTTCTTAAGGTCTATCATTCTCATTCTCCTTTATATTAATAATTATGGTTCAATTGGTGGTTCTGCACCACCTTCAAGTGCATAAAGTCTGTAAGCTTACTATCAAGAGTATTAATATTGCTTTGCAAGCTGTATAGCCCATCTATTTTCACTGCTACCTGCCCTAAGTTTTCCATGATGAGTGCAAACAGTTTATGTACATTATTCATTATATTTCCTATTCAAATATTGTTCTTATCATTTTGTCTTCTATTGATTCTTCACGTTCCATCATGACATGTTCAGTTTTAAGTCTTTGTTTCATTATGTCATGTTTAGCTTCAAGAATCATATTGTTAATAATCTTTTCAAGTTCTATCATCTTCTCTTTAGTCATGAGTTGATCTTGGAACTTGGATCTCATAGTTTTAATCTTAGCATCATTAAGTAATTTCTGCATCTTGAGATCAGCTTTATCTGTGATATTAGTAACACGTTGATCAGACAATTGCATCTGCACACGTTCAAGTTCTTTATGTAGTAATGCAATTTCTTCTTCTCTATCATTGAGTTCACTATTAAGTTGGTTGATAGTATCAAAACGTTGCATCAATTTCTGACGATCTTCTACTGGGGCATGTTCTAATACTACACTTGGATCAACAGCTCCTATTTGAGCTAATTCCATCATTAATCTAAGCATTGCCATTTGATATGTAGGTGAGTATGAGCCAGCAACCACTCTGACATCAAAGTTAGTAAAGTCTGTTTCATTCATTATGTATGTTAACTCTTTAACATATTCACCATCTTCTATAGCTTGTGTAAGCTTAGCTTCAATTTCACTATCAGGTACCTCTTGTTGTTCCTGTTGTTGTATCCATTGTCTAACTGATTCTTCATTATCTGGATCTAAACCCTCCTTCTTATTAAGTGTTACTGATTCCACTCTACCAGCATTATCAGTAATATTAATAACAGTTTCTTTATCGATATATGATTGAACATATTGCAGCATGACAAAACCTAACCTTGAGCATGCTAATTCCATTACCATGATAAACTCTTTGAGTGATTCAATAGCACCTTCTTTGATATCTAATAGATCACTCTTCCCTTCTCTTTGTATATCACCATACCCAAGTATCTGGTTAGGTATAGTCAACCATTCAAACTCTTGTTTAGCATCAGCATAAAGACTAAAGAATGCGTTGTTAAGAGGTTGTCCATTGATAATAAATGGAGGTTGAGCTTCACCTTCTAAGATGGTTGCTGAGCCAGGAGTATTAAGATTCTCTAAGAACTCATCAATATTTCCACGTGGTATGTCAATACTTCTAAAGATCATCTTAGGATTACTCATAAGTTGAGCATTTAGTATAGTTACACCATATGTTTTATTAATAAACTTCTGGATAGTCTTTAAGAAATGTACTTCACCACGTTTATAAGGATTATCATATCCTTCGACATATATAGGTATGATAGGATACTCAGTAATATGTTGAGGTAACATCTCTTTAAAAGCATGTTGATACCCTATTAGAGTTTCTTTCATTATACCATCTATAGTCTTTGAGTAACATTCGTACAAGTTTACATACTGTCTTGTTGAATCAAATACTTTATGCAAGAAATTATCTCCTCTGTTCGCTACAGGTTCAGCATAGAATGAATTAGGTATCTCAGATACGAGATCATCAATGCCATACACTTGTTTAACATAGCTAATAGGAACATACTTTCTTATTATAATCATTTCAGCATCATCGAATAGAGGATGTCTTGATTGAGGATCTACAAGTACTTCATCGAACCCTAATTTAACAAATTTTACTCTATTGTTTTTTGATAGGATAACATGTAGATATGACATATTGTCTATCAATGCTGATTTAACAGCAGAAGCATATGTGTATAGTCCACCAGAGTTCTCCCAGCACCAGTCAAGTATCTTATTACCTAATGCTGCTTTCTTATCATCATGATCACCTATAGCAACTAACTTATATTTAGGTATAGAAGATGATACAAGACCTACCATACCTTTAATTGCTTTACGTATCTTATTAATTACGATATCATATTGTCCACGTGCAGCAAGTATCTCTTTCTCTTCAGGCGAATATTGTTCACCTTCATAGAACATTCTATTTGTCATACATTCTTTCTGCCAAGCAGCAAGCATATTATTATCATAAGTAGATATCTTAGTCCATTTCTTAGCAGCTTCTTGTGGTGAGTACTTAATAATTTCCATTCATCCCTCTTTTATATAGTTCAGCTTCTTCTTTACGTAATTTAGTTAATGAATACGATTCAACATATCCATGTTCCATTCTTGACATATTATGATTAATAAAGGACTTAGCTGCTTTATCATATCTTTTTACTCTAGTAAACTCTGTTACTTTAGAATATCTAAATAGATCAGGAGTGATACAGAATGCTAACGATACTAACGCAATAAAGGCATCAATACCGAGTTCAATTTCCATAGGGATAGTTTCATCTACTACTTGAATAGCACGCTCTATATCCTCTCTTAATAGCTTCTCAGCCATTATTGGAGTAAGTCCTTTCTTAAGATGTTCTTCACCTTTTCTAATTATGTGATTATATCCAATAGCTTCATATCCACTATGATTAATGTATGGTAGAAATGATGGTTCATTCCATTTCTTTATAAATCGTTCTACTGCTTGATACACTATATTATCAGTACTTTTAGCATACATCATTCTCTCTCCTTAATAGAGGTGCTGCACCACCATAGTACAATATCTTGATTTGCCTTCTTTTTAATATTATTTAGCATGAGGAAGTCCTGCACAATTATTGTGGTCAAGGTCGTAACAGCACCGATCATTATATTATTTCTTTCCTTTTGAAGCAAGATAATTATGGGATGCTTCTCTTAATGCTTCAACAATTTGATCATCAATAGTAGTATCAGTCTTTTTAGACAGATAGTCAAGTACCTCTATGATGATACTGATAATAGTATTAGTTGGTAATATCTTTAGCATTTGAGTTATTATTTTATTCATTATAGTTTCCTTTCTTCATGTTTCTTCTTTAGCAAGTAGATTAGATAATTCTTTAGCTCTAATACCAACTTGTTTAGCCCAATTAGAATCTAACATTTCTATACTTGCTTGTTTATATTTGCCTTCTTCTATTAGTTTAAGAGTCTTCTTAAAGCCTAATAGTCTATAGATCCCAAGATTGAAACACATGTTAATTATGATATCTTGTACTGTATTTGAATGATCGAATACCCAGAAGAGATGATGCTTTAATTGTTTCACACAATTGTCAATATCGTTTCTAAGTAGATGTTCAGCTTCCTCTTTAGATATGCCTACATCGTCTAAATTACGTCCATATCCGATGCTTAACTTACCAGCAGAGCATCTATATGGCTTAAGCATTAATCCTTCGTGTTTCTTTAGTAATTTGATTCCATCTTCTGTCATTTTACTACCCCTGTTATAATTGATATAGTGAATCCTATTCCGAGAATACCGAGTATATTAAGAGTTAATGTAATTATTTTTATCCAGTCTTTAAGCTTAGACCTTTCACATTTATTGTACTCTACCATGTTCTTATTGAAGTATGTAGGATCATCCATTTTAACAAAACCTTCTTTACACTCTAATCGTTGTGCTACATATTCTTCTTGTATACGTACAAGTTTATTGATCTGCTCTTTCATATGTTTAATTGATGTTTCTATTTTAGCTATCCTTTCTCCAAGTTTTGAATCAATAGTTTGCATTGTTACCATCCTTCCATAGATGGTCGGGTATAGCCCAACCATCTTCATTTAATTCCACAAACAGTTCACCGTTACTATCGAGATCATCTACAGAAACATATAGTTCCTGATTAGTAGGCATGATAGCAAACACGCCTTCAATGCTATCTCTCATTCCGAGAACTAATTCATGTACCGAACTTTCTTCACCCATAGAATCAATCCATTTAATCTGAACATAATGTACTTGCCTATACACATATGATTCATCAAATGTTATAGTAAATATATACTTATTAGTATTAGGGTCTTTGACCTTATTAGTACATACTGTCCACTCATTTGAATTAATTCTGTACTTTACAACAAATTTATCTACGTCTATTTCATACTCATCTAAACATGCTGGATTAGAATCGAACTCTAATCCGAACTTCAATGTATATACTCCAGATGTAATAGGCATCTTATTAGCACCAAATACATATGAATTAGAGCCTTTCATAACACTACTGGTGTATGGAGTTGCCTCACTATTAATATAGATGTTTAAACGTGCTGCTTGAGGTAATAACAATCCACTATCAAGTGTTACTTCAGGTTCTAATATGAGATATCTATTAGAATCAGTTACTGATAATTCTATGTTGTTAATCAGTTGATCCTCTTCAAGTAGCCCATGATCAATAGATAACCCTGCTACAAGCTGTTTAGGCTGTACATTGATATCAAATAGCTTTAGATAAGTAGTTGCGTAACTCATTGTTCCATCACTGTATTGTCTTTCCCAATGTTGCCAAGTTTAACTTTAACACTTGGAGTGCCAACAAATGCTGTATCGGAATCAGGGGATACAAATGTAACATATTTTGCAACAACATCAACATGAAGGATTCTAATAGTAGTAATTTTAGAAAAATTGTTAGAAGGATCAGCCTCATTTTTCCATCTAAAC
>JAKPKF010000056.1 GCA_029553845.1 bacterium
CCTGACAGGTTCTGGAAGCTTAATCAAGTAACAAATAGCCCGTTTCATGCTGATACACACCCTTCGTTTATGATTGGAAATAGGAATGGATATTTGTATTTCGTGGATTTTGCTAAAGGAATAAGGGGAGGATGTTTTGACTTTGTGAAAGAACTGTATCACTTATCTTCTCTTGATGAGGTATTGAGACTTATTGACAGAGATTTTGGGTTGGGAATAGTATCAAGTACCAATGTAGGAGAATATAAGAAGATAAAGGCTCAATATAAACAGCCTGAAGAAACATTAGGAAAGCGTTATTCTGTAATACAGGTGGTGACACGTAGGTTTACGAATGAAGAGCTGGCTTATTGGAACGAATACTACCAGGATATTTCAGATCTAAGGGCTAACAACATCTATTCCATATCCAAAATGTATCTCAATCGCAGGTTATATCCTATCAGGGAGAATGAACTGAGGTTTGGATATCTGTATGGAAATGCGTGGAAGATATATTTTCCGTTTGCTGATAAGAAGAATAAGTGGAAATCAAACGTACCCATCACTACAGCTTATGGTCTTGATAATCTTAGCAAGGATAAAAACACCCTTATTACCAAATCAATGAAAGATTATCTTGTGTGTAGAAAGCTATATAATAATGTCTGTCATGTGCAGAATGAAAGTCTTATAGCATTCTCTCAAGAGACGGTTGATTTTATAAGGGATAATTCAAACGAGATATTCTATGGAGGTGATTCAGATGCTCCTGGCAAAGATTCATCATACATCATTACCAAGGCATTTGGATATAAACATATCAATCCCCCTGACAGGCTTCTTCCTTATGCAAAGGATTGGGCTGATTGGGCTAAGGTTGAAAATCTTGATAAATTAAAACAACACTTTATAATTAAAAATTTGATAAAATGAAAATCAGTATTTATTCAAGCGGGGATATTCCCCCATTTTGGAACATTGTGTTTGGACATATGACGTTAAAGGAACTTGAAGGTGTAATATCATTCTCATCTATGATGATGAATGCTGCAAGGGAAGCTAAGTTGAAGGTTAAGAATGAAAATGTTGATCAATTAAAGCTAGAATTTGCAGAGGTTAGTAAAAAAGAGATATCAGCTAAGAATAAAGAAATAAGGCTTCAAAATCAACTTACAGATCCTTATTATGGCTCCACTATTGATATGAAGTATTTTCTTGAGGATTTACATTATCAGTTTGAAGGGCAATGGATACATGTAGATGATGATCGTGTTACTAGTATACTTGCTAAACATAATAAGAAACTAGGGGTACTATGCCATAAATTAAAAAAGTTAGCAGACAGATATCATTGTGAATTGAAATTCAAAGGTAAAGTGCTAAAACAATTTTATTTAAAATTTAATAAAAATCAATAATTATGGAACAGAAGGTAACTTATAACACAACAAAGGAGCTCTTATTGAGGACTCCTTTGCCACAGCAGACACGTACATATAAACCTGTAAGTCACGAACAGGTAATCAATCTCACTCTTGAAGGATTGGTAAAATCAGGATTTGAAATAGAAAGGGAGTTGTATTCTACAGCTAAAGATGGACTTGTTGCTAATGGAAGGTATTTAATCAAGAATGTTGAAGATAAGGAAATGCAACTTCAGGTGGCATGGCAGAACAGTTATGACAAAAGCAAGGTGTTATCGTTTTCTATTGGTTGTAACATCCTTGTATGTACCAATGGAATGATGGCATTCAGGGGAATAGGGACATTCAGGAAGAAACATCAGGGAGAAATTCAGACTTTTGCTCCCAATATGATTCCTGAATATATTAATCAGGCAGGGGAGATGTTTGGTATTTTACAGAAAGACAGAGAAGCAATGAAACAATATCAATTGAACAGACGTACCACTGCAGAACTCTTGGGAAGGATGTATTTTGAAGAACATTTCCTTGAATCTACGCAGTTGAATATTATCAAGCGTGAGATTGAA
>JAKPKF010000063.1 GCA_029553845.1 bacterium
AAGTTCTACCACTTTACCATCGGATATACCCTTTCCACCCTTAAATAAGCTCTGGAGCTTTTCTATCGCCTTATTGGTGGCTTCCTTCTCGTCCTTCTGGTCAGTTGAGAAGTCCTGTACATCTTTGTAGCTCGGCATATAAAACTCTATGTAGCAGTCTTTCCACTCCTCGCCCCAACCTTCGAAACTAACCTTTTTTGTTAAATCTAACCTCATAAATCACCTCTCTATTAATATTTTTTTCTAAATTGATGATGATATCTGTGATGCTCACTATTACTTTAAATATAATCAAGTTACTAGTAACTAGAAATTTGATTCGCCAGAACAGCAGTATGGATCTGCCCCTGAGCATTAGCAGCGTCATAATGAGCAATAAACTCTACTTTCTGATTTTTGATATCTGAAAGACCTCCGTCTAATTCCCAAGAATTAAATGAACAATATGGAAGCTGAAAATATAGGTAATTATTCGCTCCGTAAGTAAATCTAATTTCAATAGCTTTGTATGACCCATCTAGGAAATAATTTCTCCAAACAGTGTCATCATTTACTAAAGTAAATTCACCGGTGACTGACATGTCCTGATTGAGTAAATCTTCTGGAGTTAATGTTCCGGCAACATATTCTTTAAGAACATTTTTCTTAATTGTGAAAGTTAAACTCTTTAATGATAAGGCACTTGCAGCGGCAATTCCACCAATATTAGCTGCTACCTTAAACGATAAATGTTGGTGTAAAAACTTATTTCCCAATGCATTGTATGCCGGGGTCAATGTAGCCCAATCCTTGCCACCCCTAGACATTACTGAACATTCAACCATCGCAAAACCATTTGGCTCGACAGTAATCTTAAACTCATCAATCATAGCCAAAGTCATAATCTTGTTTTCGTTTGGTGTCTTCAAAGCGACACTCAAAGACTGATGCTGATTTGTATTGGTGTAGGCGTATGTATGGGTATAATTTGTTGATCCAGCAGATGTCGGTGTGGCACCAATAACATTAGACAATATCAAACCAATCGCCTTATCCTCAAGATGAGCCGTAAATGACCCTTCAGCATATTTGTTAACATTGTAATTAGCATCAGAATCAGCGATTGTTCCAAAAGCACTTTGCTGTATTTGCTTCTCTACTTTGTCATCGAAACTTAAACTCTCATAAGGTAGCCAATAAGTCGGAGCAACAGCAACAGCTCTCGAAGCCTCTTTGGCAAACCCTAACGCACCTCTCCTACCGACCCATTTTGTCATGATTATCTATCCTTTCTTATCTTGATAATGCTCTATCCAATCTTGTCTATTAAAATTTGTTTTCATATGACAAGATGCACACAGTGTTATCAAGTTTTCTAAGTTATTATTATATGTGTCATAATCTATATGATGGCATTGTATCTTTACATTGTTATGGCATCGCACATTACATTCTTGACAAATCCAATTATCCCGCTCATATATTTGTTTTCTTATGTTGTGCCAATCATCGGTATAAACATTTTTTCCTTTTACTAATGGCTTTTTGCCCTTTTTTAACTGTGCATCTCTTCTTGCTTGTGTCCATGGTCTTGACACACCCTTACTCCAAGGAACATAACCTTGCTTTGCATCACTCATTTTTTTACGAATTTCTGGTGATTGTCTATGCCCTTTTACAAATCTTCCTTTGCTATCTCTTTGCATGTTTTTACGAGTAAATAAACTCTTTTTTAACTGATAAATTAACTTCCGCCACCCGACACCAACCACTAGCCAATTTGACATATCCCCAAGCACTCGGAGTGGCTAACATATAATCTGCTTGGGAATTGAATAAATAAAACTCATCAAATTTTTCCAATACCGCACCGATTAAATCACCCATTATCCTTTCAGCTCGTTCTTTAGCGTTGTCAGAAATGTTATCTAACTGCGGTACATCTTCAATCTGTTCGTAAAGTCTAATTGTAAAAGCAAATGTCCGCATATTGGAAGCGGTAGTATCATACTCGTTTTCGTTTCCAGAACAGGTAACAGTCGCTGCCGGAAAGCCTGTAAAGTTTGATCTTTCATAATCATAAACCGCCTGAACATTGCTTATGCTCGAAAGCTGTGTAACTATTTCTTTTTTAAGCGTGTTTATCATCGTGCTTCCTTAGCTATGTTATCTAATCCAGTTCCTAATTCGGCTTCAAATATTCTTTTTACTTCTGAATAATCTCGATCCATAGCAGTTTTAAGAAATGGTCTGGCTCTCATCTTATATGTCCCTTCGTGAACATAAACCGCATATTCCATATAAGGGTGTATCTCTCCGTAAAAATCTCTAAATGATGTTCCGGCGGAAAGTGATCTTCTTAATGCTCCTGTGTCAATCGGTGTTAGCGGAAGTGCGGTATTTTGTACTTTGTAAATTGATCTCCTAATTGCTCGATTGACCGCATCTCTAGTTTGTTTGGGAGCGGTAGCAAGTGCTCGTAAAACTTTCTGCAAATTTGGAAACTCAATTTTAATCATTTGTTTCTACTACTATTAATTCCGTGTAATGCTGTGAACCAAAATCAACAATCTTTACATCTCTTATCTTGTAAATTATCCCATCTCTAACCACCTCATCACCTCTACCCCAATCTAATTCGCCATCGAAGTAAACTGAATACATCTTGCCAATCTGTCCTTCGTACATTTGGATCTTTTCTAGCGATGGTGTTTGCCAACTACATTTCTCAACAGTCCCCGTAGCAGAAAAAGCACTCCGATCACCCGACTTTATCCGGAGGCGGCGAAACGAAACTGACTTGTCGAGAAAATATTTCATACACTTGGCGTCCTATATAAATCTAAAACAAACTTAATCCCTGATGAAGTTATTGGATCTCCTGTATTCCCATAAGTGATTGAATACTCGCCCAAAGTTTCTGATTTCACCCCGGAGCTTTTAGCCGATCCACTCAAAAATCCACATAGATCAATACAAGCCATTTTGAGATCTTCAGGGACAGTCGCATATCCAGCAGTATAAGTTATACGATATCGATCATGTCCCAAATATCTACGAGCAATTCTAATAATCCCCGGTTGTGAGTATGAGTTAGTATCTTTATTCAGAAGTGAATATTCATCACTATCTAGTGCATCATAATCAGGATCACCAATCTCTCCAGTTATAGTTTCAACACTTGTAACTGCGGTTAAGGGGTAATTTTTCAAAGCTATCATACCAGTATGATTTCCGTCATATTCCTCAACATAAGTAGCACTCTTTATACTTCTTCCAATGTATTTTTCAATCAAAGAACTAGCACGATTAATAAGTGCCTCTAAATATGCAGTTTCACCAGTTAAACCAGCATCAGTTAAATCATTGACTGTTACGAAAGCATTAGCATTAAGCCCCATAATTACCCTTTCTAATTGAGCTTATTTTTTTATCAACAGACATCATCTTGTTTTTGTATAAAACCCCCTGCCCACTATCAATCAAACGATGAGCAGTGTTATTCTCTACAACAACAATATCGCCCTCTTTATATTCACCCGATTTTATGATTTTTATTCTTTGCATATAGCTCCTTAGTTGGAGGTAGGCGAGGTGATCTTCCTACCCCCAAACTAAACAAGCTATATCAGTTTATTTAGCATTTGTGATTTCAACAAATGCAGCAGTATCAGCTAACTCACCATCGACTCTTTCCTCAACACGGACATATACCAAGTTCTTCTCGAAAGCGGAGTTTGAAGCAACTGTCGCTTCGTCAGAAACTCGGACACGAATACCAGTTCTGTCAGCGATCCAATAAGCTGATATATCGCCAAAGTAAATTGACGCAATACCCAGGTTATTATGCTCAAGAACAGGTCGTCCCTTTAGTGTTGGAAGTCCACCGGCAGTCAAAGCGTCATTAAACAGATATCGGTTGTTGTCGTCTTTAAGACCCTGAACAATCGACATTGTTTCAGATGACATAATCCAATATGCATTTGAACGATAACCAGAACCAAGACCATAAAAAGCCCCGATGATATGATCACCACTCAAAGCATTTGCAGCCGCAATTTCTTTAATTCCAGTATAGGTAGCAATACCAGTCGGGCGACCAGTACCAGTTCCCCATGTACCAGCAAAAACTTTATCTTCTTCTTTGGCAACTTCCTTGGCTATAAGTTGAGCAACCCAGTTTATAATTGAACCAGGTAGACCAACAGTAGCGTCATCAACCAACTCTTGTGATAGAGGCACAATTACCGCTAATGAATAAGGGGTAAGTGTAATTTCCTCTAAACCGAAAGTTGAAGTTGACTTAGTAGCAGCTTCAGATCTCCAATATACTTTTGGCTTGGTAGCAAGTTGTGGCAAATGAAATACATTTGTTTGAACAGGAACGACAGTTGCTCGGGGTCGAATAACAGTCATTTCCTCTTTCTTCTCGATAATTGTATTAGCCCACTCC
>JAKPKF010000066.1 GCA_029553845.1 bacterium
CATGTTTACAACAACTCTCTTTGTGTCTCTTCTGGTAGAATACTCTTGTATAACTTGACTAATTTTCCTGCTTCCTTAGTCAGATTTCTCTCCTTTTTAACCCATTCTTGACCTATTTTAACCTTGTTTTGAGCCTTTTTAGACTTAATATCCTCAATCATAGCCCTTAATTGCTCTTCAAACTCCTTGTTGTCCTTGTATGGATAGCTATTGTCATTATTTATGACTTCTGAATACGGTAACATGTTCTTTACCACACTTGGTACTCCCAAAGCAGTAAACTCCACAAACTTTATCTCACTCTTGTACTCATTAAACGACTTATCTTCTAAAGGTATGATTGCACCGTCCAGTCCTAGGGTCTTTAGTTTGAATGTATAGGCTCTAAATGGATACCAGGGGTATCTTGTTATTCTATCGGCTATGTCTATAAACTGGTTTTTGTAATAACTACCTAGGATATGTAAAGTAACCTCTGGATAATCTTTTAATACCCTTGCTAATGGTTCTTTTATCTCCTCCCAGTCTCCCAAGTGGCTTACTCCACCCTGCCAACCTAGTCTAATCTCCCCCTTCTTCTTGTCTTTTGGTATAAACTCCCCCTCAGGATACAAATCATCATTAAGGGCATTATGTACTATGCCACCTTTAACCTCTTTACTTCCAAACTGTAAATAAAAGTCCAACAACTTCTGTACAGGGGTTGTAATAAGGTCTGCACTAGCTAGTAAATACAATAAAGCCATTTGACCTGATAGATTCCTGTATCGGTTAAACCCCTCTGTGAACCCCGTAACCCATATTGGCTTGAGATTACCATTCACTAAAGCCCACGCATCCTCAGTCCCGAACTCTTTGTAATGCTCACTTGTAGGTAATACTTCCATTGTATTATCATCATGGTCAAACACAATCTTCTTCTCAGGGGCTATATCTTCTTTAATCATTTTTACATATTGGAAGTCTGCCATTCTTGCCACTACAACATCGGCATTCTTAATAAGCTCCACCTGGTCCTCTGATGGCTCTTTCCCGTCCATTAGATAACTTTTGACATCATCCCTTAATTGGAATGCGTCATTAAATTGTCTTATCCTATACCAACCACAACCCCCCTCATCAGTAGGTAAAAATAAGACTTGTAGGGGTCTTTTCTCTTTTGTTTTGGATTTTTTGGACATAATATCCTCGTAATAATTTATATTGTATTTGGGTCTACTGTTAAACACATTCTGCCTTGTTCATCTTTAACAAATGCTTCCTTAAACTTAGCAGGATTAGTTATAACATCATCTCCCCATATTTTTCTTGCTACATAATACATCTCTTTGGGAATAACAGCCTCAAGTCTCCAGTCCCTACTCTCACTGAACCCGTCATCCCTACTTGCCCTTATCTTAGCATTCTTCTCAAACACCCCATTAAAATCATTCTTTAATCCATGGCTCATTTTAGCTTTCCTATTCTCTTCTAACTTTTTAGCAA
>JAKPKF010000067.1 GCA_029553845.1 bacterium
TCCTGACAACGATACTACAGTAACTTATACAATTTCTCCAAAAGCTGGTGCTGCTGCTAAATCTGCAACATTAGTATTCAATATTAATGGTTATTCTGCAGCTGAAAAACATGCATACAACGTTGAAGAAGGAGTATTTGCTGGTATCGCAGGAGCTAATGTATCTGGTAGTTTCTTATTACCATTATTAGATGAAAAATTTGGAATTAGCTATGATTATGTGTTACCTGCAGGTTTAACATTAACTCCTCTTCCTGGTGGAAATGGTAAATATGTTGGTGCTGAATACGATGGCGTAGCTGCTAAGACAGACGCTGAAATCAAAGTTACTGCTCGTTATGAAGAAGAAGCAGGATTCCAATTTATTGAAAACTATGTAATAAAAGTTAATTTAGTACCAGGAAATGCTGCTTTCGCTGATCTTAATAATTTCATGAATGGAACAAACGAAGATGACAAAGTTAATTTAGCTGGAACCAATATAAAGGGTAGTGATTTAACCGTAATTCCACATATGCCTTATGGTGGAAATGGAACTGAAAACATGGAAATCACATTACCTCTAGCTGTTGGTACTTCAACTGTTACATGGGTTGCTGATGAAAACTTTGAAGAACAAGCTCCAGGTCAATTTAAGTTAGTTACTCAATACTTCAGATATCATGAAGCAAAATTAACTGCAACATTTACAAAGGCTGGGGATAGCCTTAAAGCTGTATTCTATGTTAATGTTGGTATTGCAGAAAAACCTCTTACTTATTATCAAGGTGGTAGATCAAATTCTTACCAAGCATCTTCTAACCCTGCTAAGAGAGGAGATATGTTACAAGGCTTCAGTTACTGGGATAAATATGTAGGTACTGTTGCAAGTTCTGGTGAAAGAACTAATCAATGGTGGAGTGAATTCTCTGGATACACATTATGGATTGATGAAGATGTTAACTATGTTAATGTAAAATTAACAAAGAATGATACTACTGGCGTTATTACTGCTGAGCCAAGCGTTGCTGTTAAGACGATTAGATATCAAATATTCGTTATGGAATTTGGAGTTAACCGTATTTACAAATTCGATACTATTGGTGGCCAAAAAGTTGCTAGAGTTGACGTTAGATTTGTAAGATCTACTTATGGTGGAAACTTCAACCACTTCTTAGTAAATGAAACTAATTCTGACTTAGATATCCCTGTATCAGCATTATCAATGGGTGGATACTTTGCAGATGATGAAACAGTTATGAAAACCTATTCTCTAACAAGTTTAAAGATTGGTACAACAACTGTTAAAGATGATTACGGTGGTTCTTTCAAGGTTAGCCGTGAACAAACTATCGCTTATGATGGCTATCGTCCTGGTTTCTCACTAAAATCAAATGGCAATCCTGCACTTCTTGAAGGTCAGCAAGGAACATACGATTTATATATGGGCTCTACAGTAAAACAACATTTAAATGCAAATGGATCATATAAGGCTGCTGCTGAGAATGCACAAGAAGTTGCAGATTCAACACGATATCTTCAATATCGCATTTCTCCTGTTTTAAGTACAGTATATAAGACTCCTTATGTTGTTGTTGGTGCTGGTGCATACGGATTCCAATGGCATTCACAAGGCTACTACT
>JAKPKF010000075.1 GCA_029553845.1 bacterium
ACTAGGATAACCAACCTTCAGACATATAACCAATAGCATCAGAAAGAGCCATCATTGTTATTCTTACCCAGTTAGGAGTATAACCTAATCCGTGAGCATAAGTGACTGAAACACTAGCATCTGATATATTTTTTGTAGCTGTTATGGCATTTTGAGAAATAACTATTGGTAGATTGGTTAATTGACTTCCATCAACTGCTGGTAACTTATCACCAGTCGTCATCGCTACTATCTTACCATCAGTAGTCCCTGTATCTACACTCAACCCATTAGCACTATTTAAGATACCGCCTCCACTCTTTAATTTTATGTTATTGTTTACGATTGTTTTCGCCATATAGTTATTATTAAATTATTCTTGAACTCTCATTGTAATCTGGTCTTCATCGGCTACTACTTCATTAAAGACAGCGGTATTAGACGCACCAGCTACATAATCAAAGGTAGCACCTTCTTTTTGTAATACCCCATTTAGCCAGACTTGTAAATACTTTTTATCTGAAAACGAGCCAGACGCTAGGGTAAAAGTCTTATTGTCACCTCCAGTTGATTCAGTTCCTAGCAAATTAGTTAGATAAACTGTTGTTGACCCAGGAGTTTGCTTAATCCAAGCTGATGTAGCGTCATTATAAACATAGATAGCTGAGTCATCTAAAGTAACCCTTACCTCGCCATCTTCAGGGCTAGATACCGCTAGTAAGGCAGTATAATCGGCCACAGCGTTCTCCCATTTACCATCATATTGGTCAACGAAGTCAGCTATGTCTTTAATGTGAGCAAAATCAGTAATCGTTATAGTAGCACCAACACGATGCTCTCTAACTGCTCCGCTGGTCTTTACTCCTTGTCTTGATACACTTTGAACATTGGTAGCGTTAGCACCAGCTAAATCGCAGTAGAAATGTTCTTTCTGCGAGTTTTCACCATCACAAGTAAAATAATACTTACCAGCTGGTAATGCTACTCCGTCATCGTCAGTAGCACTTTGTAAAGTAAAACTTGTTCCACCAACAGCTAACTTAGTAGCTAATGATGTTCTGAAATCGGCTATAATCTTTGCCATATTGTTAAAATTGAGGGTTATCTAAATTATTTGTTAAACCATTTAATGATACATTCTGCTTGTTTCTGTATTT
>JAKPKF010000077.1 GCA_029553845.1 bacterium
TGCAGTGGGGAAACCGTTCTTCATGGTGGATACCTCTTTTGGTTAGTAAGATACCAAAAACAGTACCACATCAATCTCCGGAGTATCTATCTCTTAAGCTTTCTCCCTACCCGTTACCCACACTAAACAGCGAAAGGCCAAAAATATAGATTGTTTACTAGTACCTTTATAAATTGTGGGTCTTTAATTATTCGAACATAATTCGAGATTCCGATGAAATCTCTTTCACGTCCTGGGGTAAAGTCTGTAAAACTGAACACTAAAGCTTGTAATGAAGGTATAAGAATAACAATAACTAGCAGTGTAATTGATGGTAACAACAGGAGATAAGGAGTTAGCAGTCTCTTATAATGAATCCTGATTTTCATTTTTACTATTCCTCATTAACTGTCCAAATAGGTGAAGTGAGCCTCCGAGAAACCAATTTGAAGGCTCACTTCAGTTAAAAAGATTACATTAATTCTGCTATTCTCTTAGCAGCGGTATCCATTTCCTGCTGAGCATCTTTTCCATGAATGACTACGTTTTCCATATGCTCACCAATGACATCAATTATTTGGTTACCATTCTCAAGTGGAGGTAAAGCAGCTCGGGTATACGGGAATGTAGAAGCAGCAATCTTTGCTCCCGGATCCTCAGAGGCTTGCCATTCCAATACAGAAATCCTAGCTGGAGCATTCTCATTCTTTGCCATTTCAATACTTGAATCTTTCTCTGTTAAGAATCTTATGGCTTCCCATGCCACGTCCTTTTGGGTCGAACCTTTGAGAATTGAAATTGCCCAAGTAAAAGACATACTATCACTGAAATTTCTTTCTCCAGTCCATAGGGACTTATCAAGAGGAACATGTACAGGAATAATATTTCCAGCTTCTCTCGATGTTGAAGGGTCATTGTATCTGGGACCATAATTTGCTGATCCAAGAGACATCGCTGCCCTTCCTTCTTTAAGCAACTGATCTGCATCATTACCAGTCATGGTATTCCAATTTGGAGGCATGATACCTTCCTGATACATTCTTCTGTACATTTGCAAGAATTTAATAACTGGTTCTTCATTAATCACAATTTTATAATCAGGAGTGATTATATCTCCACCAAACATCCGAGCGCCGATAGCAAGTTGCTCATGGAGATCCCATCTCAATCCTCGCGATGCAAAACCAAATACTTTCTCACCGGTAGGTTTTGTGTAGGTAGCTTTCTTCGCATACTCATAGAACTGTTCGGGAGTTTGAGGATATCCTTCGAGTCCTCTTTCTTCAAAAATCCTTTTATTGTACCATACATTCCAAACGCCAGCACGGATGGGAATCGCATACAACTTGCCATTTTTTGTATATACATCAAGCATCCCTTGTGAATAGTCCGAAGGATATCCATCAAGAGGTTTCGAACTTAGATAGTTATTCAAAGGTTCTAATAACGTAGTGATTCTTCCATCTGCCATTGAATGAAGAACATAAATCAAATCTTCTTCGGTATTTGGAATCGATCCTATTCTGAATAACATCTGCTGTTGTTCGCCTGTTGATGGAGTGGTAAAGAATGTCAATTCAATGTTTTTCTCTTTTAATAATTCTTCGACAAGATTTCGCCCAGTTCCCATTCCTGCACCAGTCATGTTATTCTGTGCAAACGAACCAGATACAAGAATAAGCTGTTGTTTCCTTCCTACTTCCTCCGTTTCTCCTTTTGCTAAAATTATCCCACTGGTAAAAATCATTAGCAGCACAATTGACCATAAGATTATTCCTTTTTTCATGTTGCCCTCCTTAAAATAATTGGCATTCTTCTAAGATAAGAATACCATGTTGATAGAATAGAGAAAGATTCGAAAATACTTAATTAGTACTTCATTTATTAAAATCCGGAAACTAATTGGTACAAAAGTACTATGCCAAATATCTACGATTAAAACATTATGGGAGTGATAGTTATACAAGAGATCACAGTAGGTTAAATTCTAAAAATACTGAATTATTCTTTGTATCAAAGCCTGAAATTAGGTTATTCAACAGGATTGAGGCTTTGATATGTTCTATTAATTGTTCTGTTTATGATAGAATGGAAAAAGCACAGTTCCCTGTATTTGGAGCTTGACAACAGTAGTCAAATAAAATGAATTATTCAGATGAGCTTTGGTTCAGCTTGGTGGATCACATGACCATTTATGCAAAGGACGACATTCGGTTCACTTTCAAAAATGGGGGTGAGATTAGGGTTGGAAAGTGAGTAAAGAATGTGATCAAACTTTAAAACAAAGTTACTAGCTATCTGGTTCATTTTCCGCCGTATCTCTAAAATAAATATTGATACCAGTACGAATAGTTAAGGCAGGTAATATAGGTGCATTCCCTAAGACCTCTACAGAAAATTCTATACCACCAACATGCCTCTTTAGAATACTCATTATTGTATTTATTTTGGTATTTGATAAAAAGTTCCTGCCCTTTTGCGTTAAGCTGAATCGTCCAGGTCCTAATTCATTATCTGGGGCAATGAATTCTATTTCTATTAGATATTCGATTCTTTTTGAAAGCAGCGGGTTGCTTAAAATTTCTTGCACCCTGTTTTCTGATATATCCCGATTACTCTGAAGTAAGCATAAAGATAAAGCGGCCTTAATTGCTCTAATATCTGGCTTGATTGCTCCTGAAGGTATGTAATATCTCTTTCTTTCACAAAAGAATCCGGGAATCAGTCCCTTTTTACAATACTCCCTTATTGTTGCGGGTTTAACCTCCCACACCTCAGATACTTCATTAGTTGTATAGTACACTTGTCCGTTAATAGTTATATAGTGTACTTGTCCGTCAATAATAATCATTGGCAACTCCTTTTTATTCATTAAACAGGTTTGTTGGCAAATAGCTCATCAACCCTCTAGAAAACCTCATATCTGTTACAGCCTCACGGTTCTAACCTGTAATCGTCTACTATAACTATAGGGCGGGTGAAGTCATCGTGATAATCGTAGATGAAAGAAAGGTTCCCATCAGGCCCAACAGCTTCCAATTCTTCGGTAGCAGAGTCTCCCCAATAAGTGCCTGTGAAATTAATACTAAAATTATTAGGATCAGGCCAGTAATGAGTTGTAACCAGATAACCACTGCAATTATCAAATGTATTCTTTGAAAAATCAGGAACCTCAACCGATTCAATTCTATAAATTGTAAGCGTGATTGGATTGTCTACATCTTTGAAGTAGTTATTAGTAAAGGAGAATAATATAGGGTTACTACCATAAACATAAAATAATCCGAATTCTACATTTGTACCAACAAATGCATTTGTACTGACTTCATAACCAATAGATTGGGTTTGAATTTCTTCATAACTAGAATGCTGGCCGAATCTTGTGGAAAATGTTGTGTCTATAAAAGTGTTATATTTGACTGAAGCGACTTGGAAACTATCAGTATCAGGTTCAATAGAATAATTCAAATCAAAGGGAGCTTTTATGGTATTATTCTCTATCACAAAATTAGAGTTGCCGTGATAGTCAGAATTATTCCACTCTAGGAACATTGAATATTCATTCGAGTTTTCAAAAGTACAGTTGCGGACTGATAGCCCTCCTCCTATACTACTTGTACTCGTGCGGTTGAAACGTAGCGCATAAGAAAGCGCATAAGAAGCATCATTGAAGCAAACATAGTCAAAACCGGTGCCTGAAATGACCTCCCCCTCAGCATTAAACTCAAGAGGTGTACCACTATTATCAAGTATATTACTCCAAATCCCTTTCCACTTTCCTGAGTAATCACTGTCACTCTTAAAATGTATGGGGCTGGTCTGAGTACCGGTAGCTCTGATATCTCCATCAAGTCTGATGTAGTAGTCACCCGCAAATCGTATTTCAACTCCAGAATCGATAAATAACACTTTTCCTTGGGGAACCAACAGATTCCCCTCTACTCGATATGGGCTCTTCTCTTTGGTCCAGTACAGATCGCCATCCCCGAGAACCCCTTTGATTATGGTTATTTGGTCCGTGAGTGTAATGGAATCATCAACCCATTCAGAGATGTTCCCTGCCAGATCCTTGACCCGAACCGAGATGATATATTCACCATTTCCTTGATAATTCAGTGCCCAAATGTTTTCCAAATCTTCAATGGTAGTAATCTTGTATGGAATCCAATTCGGATTGTTTGGATTGTTATTAAGACGGAGTTGCATGCTTACAACGCCACTTCCATGTTCTTCTACAGGGATATGGAGTGTAACATTCTTGTTGTCCGTGTATAGATTCCCACTGTTGATTGTGAAGTTGCCAACCACCGGTGGGGTGGTATCTATGAGGACAATCGGATTCTCGGTCGTAATATTTCTGTTTTCGAGCGGATTTAGGTCTGCCAACGGCATCGTTTGGGTATCCCATCCTTCTTTTGAGAAGGACACCGTATAATCCCCACTGGTCAGAATGTTCGAGATGTAAAAATATCCGTCAGACTCTGTCATTGTTGATTGTACCTGTTGAGTATCGTTGTTCTTCACCTCCACTTTAATGTTTGAGAAGTTGGTTTTCTCGTCTAAAGTCGCATATCCATGTATGCTTGCCTGGCGAGGCAAAAGAGTGGCTGTGGGAACGATAATTGTAGGAGCAGGAACCACAGAAACAGTGTCAGTAACAATCGGAGCGTTTTCTCGATTGAATTGTATTAAGTAGGTACCTAAAGGAACGTGCTCAAATAAGTATGCCCCGTCACTTGCGGTTCGCATCATGAAATCTGTATTCAAGAGAGTAACTTCTACTTCGCTGTCATCATTGGTACCTTCGACATCCACGAAACCGGTAATAGTTGAGTGTGTGGCTTTAATCATATGCTCTGGAACGGCATAGGTGCTGTCCGTCAGAACTGTGATGGTATCAGTGTTGCTGGAGGTAGCAAAGTCGACTTTTGAAAATCGTACACCTCCGGGGTAGTTGCCTGAGGGAACGCTGAACGAGTACTCTCCAAGTTCATTTGTCAATGTCTCATACCCTGTTCCCAGAAGCTCAACCTTGGTTCCTTCCTGTGAGGACCGACCTTCCAGCGTAACTATTCCGGAGATTGTTCCTCTGGCTATAATCAGTTCGGCTGTTCCAAGATCCGCTGTGCTGTCGGCTGTCACATCAGTTGTAGGTAATGTGAGAGTCCGATAGCCCGCACTGGTGATGACAATCCTGTATTCTCCGGGCTCCATCCCCGCCAGTGAGTAATCTCCGGCGGAATTGCTGATCGCTGAATACACCTTGCTAGGATCGCTTGTCTTGGTGGCTGTTATCAAAGCTCCTGCATGGTCTGTCCTGAGCTCCAGCTGGACATTGCCGTAGATCGATCTCTGTGCCACTGCAAGGCTGATGTTGTCTATCGTCTTCTCGCTCGACGGCTCGATTGT
>JAKPKF010000093.1 GCA_029553845.1 bacterium
TGGAGCAAAAACATGGGTAATCCAGTTTCCGAGTGTACTATTTAAGGGTTGGAATAGAAGTACCGATTTAGACGGAATAGTAACAGAGACATTTGGGTTTACAGCAAACTATGCAGACAGAACAAATGGATTAATGAAAGCAACTGTATCATAAATTAAGTATGGATTATTATGGAAATTAAGGGTAGAGAATGTGAGGAGGTAAAGATAGGGGAACACACCTACTACTTTATTACCAAGTTTAAGGGAAAGGAATACAGAGTAATTCAAGGTATGGTGTATGGACAAATGAACTTAGACAACAAGAAAGACGCAAAGAACATGACAGTTTTCCTTGCCAACATACCAATGCTATTTGAGTTATTATGCTTACAGATTGACGATGGGAAGATTGAGGTGAATGGTGAGTTCTTAGACAATTTGGAAATGGAGGATTACGACAAAGTACAAGAGAGGGTACTGAGTGGGGTTACGGATTTTTTTACTCAGGTAAAATAGAAGAAGTCCTAGAGAGAATAAGGGAAGCCGTCTTGTACGATAAAAGTGATATACCATTTGAACTTGTGATAGAAAGATTATGTCAGAAGTATCATAAGTTGCCAAGTGAAGTATTAAACGAAGACATGGATTGGATTAAGGTGTTGTTAGAAGTAAGCATGGCTGATTTAGAAAGACAAGGAAAGGAAATGGCGAGAGCCGAGTTAAGAAATAACATAAAGAATAAAAGACAATGATAGGACAGGCAACTAAGAAAGCAATTATAGAAGTCCAATTAGACGACAAAGCCTCTGGTGGACTAAAAAAACTACAGACCAATACAGATAGTGTTTCAAGCAAAATGAAGGCTGGCTTTAATAAGATTGCAGTCGCTGTTGCTGCTACTACTGCTGCGATTGGTGGTGCAACTGCTGCAATCATGTCAATGGCTTCTAGGGCAGGTAAAATAGAGAGTTTGTCTTTAGGTTTTGAAAGAAACTTTGGGAGTATGGAGGAGGCTTTGGAATCCTTTAGAAGAGCATCACAGGGTATGGTTTCCGATTTTGATTTAATGCAGACTGCCAACAGGGCAGCACTTCTGGGGGTTACGAAGAATGTGGATGAACTCTCTAAGTTAATGGTAACTGCAAGGCTAAGGGGTAGGGAGATGGGAGTGGATATGACTACCGCTTTCAATGATATTGTA
>JAKPKF010000126.1 GCA_029553845.1 bacterium
TCAGCAGGACGCTTTGGAAGGATTCTACCATCGGGAAGATTTGTTATAGGTGTAGAGGGGGAATCTTTCTTGAGTTCAAGCACTTCAATGTCTCTACTTCCACTTCGGTAAACAGTCATTCCCTTGAGATGCTTCTTCCATCCATAGAAGTAAATATCCCACACTTCCTCTTCAGTGGTGTTATTAGGCAGGTTAATAGTCTTGGAGATGTTATTACCTGTATACTTCTGAAACGCCGCCTGCATGTCAATATGAGCCTTTGGTGAGATATCTAGTGAAGTCTTAAACAATTCACGAAAATCCTTTGGCAACCATGCAATATCTTGAATAGTTCCCTTTGCGTAAGCATGTTCAAGAACTGATTTTTTCATCTTGTCCCAATCGTAAGCACTATAATGTGATTCAAGGTATTCATCAAGTTTCTCTTCAAACAGAGGATGAACCTGTAAGTAACCAACTCTTTCTCCATCTACCCATGTATAACGCTTATGCACGAGACTGAAGATAGGTTCAATACCAGAAGAACATCCTGCGAGTAGACTGATAGTTCCAGTGGGGGCAATGATCGTTGTAGCACAATTATAACGTGGAATATAAATATCACATTCACTAAATCTTGGAAATGTTCTTAATAATACAGATGTCATATCTTGTGATTCTTGAATTGAAGTATCATTAATCAACTTCATATATTCTTCTGCTTTCTTTACTGCTTCAGGTGAATCGTAAGGAATATTAGACTTAATCAATAGATCATGCCAACCCATTACACCAATACCAATACGTCTAAATTCCTTTGTCATGTATTCTACTTCTTCAACAGGGTAGAAATTCTTATCAGTGACATTATTAAGAAAATGTGTAGCATGTCTTGTAATATTTGAGACATTGGAAATCTGTTTATCATAAAAATTACTTAGGTTTATGCTACCAAGAATGCAACTTTCTCCTCCACCATTACAAGTAAGAAGATTGCTTTCGGAGCACGCATTCTGTCCTATTTTAAATTCTGTGCCTTTATATGGCTCCTTTCTTGCAATTTCATCAACAAATAATACACCTGGCTCCCCGAAAGTCCAAGCCCCATGAATAATCTTTTTAAATAAATCTCTTGCCTTAATTGTTTTGTAAACTTTACCATCAAATACAAGATCCCAATCCTTATCTTCTTCAACTGCTCGCATGAAATTATCAGTAATTCTTACTGAAATATTCATATTGGATAGTTTACCTTCTTCAAGTTTTGAAGTAATAAAATCTTCAATATCTGGATGACTTACACTTAAAGAAGCAAGTGCTGCACCCCTTCGCTTTCCGCCACTTTTACACGTTTCAACACCCTGGTTGAACATTTCCATGAATGATACTACACCTGATGAAGTTCCACCTGTAGAATGAATATAATCATCTTTTGGTCTAAGATTAGAGAAATCAATTCCAATACCTGCTCCATATTTCATTGAGATCATTGCATTTGTAAATGTCTTGAGAATATCACGCATATCATCGTTTATCCCTAAACTTATGCAAGCACTCATCATCGAGGTATCCGTCCCTGCGTTCATTAAAGCAGGCGAATTGGGCACAAAATCCTTATTCACCATCATGTCGTAATATATCTCCCTCTCATCATCCGTATATCCTACATAGTCTGCAACCCTTCTACAGAC
>JAKPKF010000141.1 GCA_029553845.1 bacterium
TTAGTTTCTTTTTATCAGACAATGGAATTGGATCTGAATCAATTAACATTTTAGCTAAAATAATAGTTGGAGAGAACGGCATATCAGAAGAAGCAATAAAGTTACTTGTTAAATTGTCAGTATCAGATATAATAGAATCGGAAGAAGCAGTAGCAGTTTTAAGTCGCATAGTAATCAATGATGAAGGAGAAGGCAAAGATGTTGCTAATCTTATTATTAAGATAATTGTATCAGATGCAATAACAGAAATTGAAAATGTTATTTTGAAAAATGGTATATTTGTAGCAGATCAGACACAAGCATTAGACGAGATTAAAGTATTATCAAAGATATTTATAGATGACTACCTTGCCTCAGAAGAAGTAATTGATATAACTAAGAATATCTATGTTAAAATGATTGATTCAGGAGTTTCTCAGGAGGCGATTGATATAGTTATATTCAAATTCATATCAATAATTGATTCAGCTGAAGCAAAAGAAAGATTGAAAGCAAGATGGGAGAATTGGCTATGTCAAACTTATAAAGACAGGGCATCTCCTTATAGAGACAAAGAATCACCTTATAAGAAGTGTTAAAATAAAAAAAATGAAAGGATACACAACAGTAGAACAAATAGAAAACTACTTATTAATAGATATAGATTTAGGCTTCTATGACCAGATAGAAAAATGGATTGAGTCAGCAGAAGACTATATTGAGAAGGAAACAGGAAGAGTTTTTATAGCAGATGAAACAGCGAGTGTTAAACTCTACGATGGCAACGGAGAAGGAGTTCTGTTCATAGATGACGCAGTTGAGATTACAAGTGTTAAAATCAACGGAGAAGAAGTAAAGTTCTACCCATACCCAGTTAATAAAACTCCAATAACAAAGATAGCAATTACAGAGAAGTTCACAAAAGGGAGACAGAACATAGAAGTAAAAGCTAAATGGGGATATTCAAAAGAAGTCCCACACGCAATAAGACAAGTAGCAACTATACTTGTAGCGGGAATGATTGAAAGAGGT
>JAKPKF010000142.1 GCA_029553845.1 bacterium
TCCGTGGAAAAGCCTACGGTGTGAACGAAACAGACGGTATTATAAGGTATGATGCGAACACGGCAGTAGGAATGAAAACCGGAATAGTAGGCCCCTTTGCCCGTAAGAAGATAGCCTTCTTTGAGGATGACGAAACGTGGACGACAACCAACGGATGTTCGACAACGGCAAGCGCATGTGGGGCTTTCAGACCGGAAGAATGGACAGGGAAGTCAATCACTTCTCTCAGGCTGAATTGTTCGGCTGCATCAACAAGGGCTTCTGCTTCCTGTACCATACCACTTGACCTATCTACATTCTCGGACGGTAAGGCTGTAACGGACAATGATTTTATCTCGTTTTATACCTACCACACCAACAGGACAAACCTGAGTGCGGTACGGGTACACTTCTCTACAAAGGGCGTTGATTTCTCCAATTCCTATACAGCCTATGTAGACCAGGAGTTATTCTCCGATGGTGACTTTGAATGGACGAAATTCAACCTCAGACGAGGTTCTTTTGAATCTGTAGGAACTCCTGATTGGTCTAAGGTATCGGCTGTACGGATAGTGGCAGAAAGCAACACGGCAGGGCCAACAGTTGTCCATGTTGACTATATGTATCTCAAACCCACTCCTATTGTCCCGAAAGAACAGAGAAGGACGTTGTTTAACTGTGAAGCATCAACTAACGAAACATGGTCAGGCAAGAATAATTCCTTTGATTATAAACAGCAGCATGAAGGGGTAAGAAGTATAAAGCTGACAGGGGCAGGGGCTACATCAGCCGTTTGTGCCTTGGCTACTCCTGTAAACCTTAGTACATGGGCTGACGGGGTAGGTATATCTACATCAGACGAGTTGGTATTCCATCTTAGAACCAACAACATGAACAAGATTTCTGCCGCAAATGTTCTTGAACTTCGTGTTGGTAGTTCTCCTACCGATTACCTTAAAAGGACATGGGGTACTTTATCAGCATTAGGAATAACCGGAAGCAACCAGTGGTTTGAAATTCGTGTACCAAAAGTAAGGATAAGCGCAGCAGGGGCGGGGACGATTGATTGGTCTGCAATAGACTATATCTCTTTTATCACAGGGGCTATTGTAGGAACAAACCACCTCTGGATTGACGATTGCTATTTTGAACAAACCGTTCAGGTAACCCAAATAGCATCATTTGACAATGAAACATGGACGGTAACTCCGTCAGATAAAGGTGAACTTGCAAAAGATCCTCACGGGAAAGGATGGGTGACAGAAGGGTCTTATGCTCTTAAATTGTGGGCGAAATATTCCAGAACATTCCAGGATACCTATGCTGTTTATGTCCCGACAAGCGCAATAAACTTAACTGAATGGTCAAACGGAGGATCATCTACTACTGATGATGAGATAACTTTTTCTTTCTATGTTGATAGTCCTACAAGAGTTGAATATGTAGAACTATGGTTTGATAACAATTCTCTTGCTACATTTGTTGATGCCTATAAATACCGTGTTACAAAAGATATGTTTCCCTATGCAGGAGCGAAAAGAAATTCTGGGAAAGAAATACATATCAAAAAGGCTGATTTTGATTCAATAGTAAGTGCTGGGGGAGGTTCATGGGCAACAATAGGTGCCATAAAGATTCTTGCTCGGTGTAATGGTGGAAAAAGTAATCCTGTATATTTTGATAATATTCAACTTAGAAGAAAAGTAGGTGTAACGGGAAGGTATTATTACAAATGTATCTTCAAGGTAGGAGATATTTGTTCTGCTACTTCAGAAGAGTCTGAATATATAGATGTTAAGACAAGCAAGGTATTGCTTACTCAGATACCGACTTCTCAGGATTCACGGGTAACATCGAGGGAAATATATCGGAAGGGTGGTTCTTTCCCTGATGATTGGGGGTTGATAAAGGTCATCGAGGATAACACAACAACCTATATAACTGATGATGTAAATGATGAAAACATTACATATTTCATGGGTGATGAGGTTCCACAGGGATGGATTAATTCTGTTCTTTGTAACAATCTTATCTATGATCCCTACGCTGATGTAATGTACTATTGGGGAGATCCAAACTATAAGAACCGTGTATGGTATTCTCATGTAGGATTTTATCATGTTGTTGATGAATGGGGGTACAGAGATTTTCCTGATGATGTGCAGTTTGTCCAACCATGGTTTGGACAGAATATTATTTTCTATAGAAACAAAATACAGAAAATAGTAAATGGGGATTTAACAACAGGTATGCTCATCGATGTCCCTGCCGAAACAGGAGCTTGTTCTTACTGGGCGGTAGGAAAGCCCTGGAAAGGAATGATACCATTCGTTGGTCAGAATAATGTTTATTTCTTTGATGGACTCCGTGCAATAGCAATTGGTGATGAAGTAAAGGGATATTTTAAAGGAAGAGAAAATTACTTATCTACAGTAAATGTGGGACTTGTCAGGGATACGTTATACATAGCCTGTAAAGATAAAACAGGAACTCCTACTTATAATGATGTTGTACTGAGATGTTATCTCCCTAACAAGTCATGGACGATCCTTCCTGACTGGAATGTTAATGTATGGTGTAATTGGGACAAACAGGACGACCAGAATGAGATGTTATATGGTGATTCTGTTACTGGCGATGTTTACAAGATAAATGATACAGGATGGAAATTTGATACATCAAATATTGCCAGCGAGTTTGATACAGGATGGCTTTCAGTCCCAGATGCTGATATAGCAATACAAAGAATAGAGTTTAAAGCCTGCGGTACAGCATCGTCCACTCTTACTTTTAAGGGTTATATTAACAACGGTTCATCTGCTTCTACGCAGGGAACGATAACTTTAACAACTTCATGGCAGGTATTCAGGTTAGGCCCGAAAGGTATTATGGAATTGCTGAAGGGAAATAATGTGAAGCTTGAGTTCTCACAGTCTGGTCAAAATGCATGGTTTAAGATGAAAGATTTGCTTGTATACTATGAGAAGTTACCAGAACGGGTAAGCATAACAACAGCAAACGAGGTGATATGTGCAGCTCCTTAAAATCTTATTAATGGTGGTGATAATTATGGGGTTTAATCCTATACAGGAAGGTGATTGGCAGGGACTAAACATAGCCCTTGAGAAGTTATTCTTTACCAAAGCTGAAGCTGGCACAATTAAGCCTATGACAAAAAAAACAGGTACAGTATCGGCAAGAAAAACTGTTACCATCAAACAGGATGCTTCTCCTGAAGTAGTTGACGGAAGCAATGCTCAGGCAAAGGTGACAGTGGTTGATGATGGGTTAGGTGCTTCCCTCTACATTGATGGTGGTACTGAAGAAAACATAACTATTCCAGATGCCGGTAAGATATATAGAACTCAGGCCAAGATAGCAGTACCATCAAGTTACTTCTTGGATTTGAGAGGAATATATAAAACAGCAGCTACACAACAATACACAGCAGATGTGGCAATTCTGCATGATGTGAATGGAAACACCATAACTTTAACGAGTCTTGATGAAACCAATAACGTAGGTACGGCAGGGCCGATAGCAGGGGGGCGTGACCAAGCAGGAGCGTTTGATGCTTCCTCATGGATACACTTTTTCTTTATCTATAATCCTATTACGGGTGATGTTTCAAGTTTATCAAGTGCAAGTCCAACAGCACCTAC
>JAKPKF010000143.1 GCA_029553845.1 bacterium
GAGTAGGTTTCCTTCAAAGAAAACTGTTACAGAATTCAATGTCCGTAATTTTGAGAGTAATATTAGTGACTATTATATAAATAAGAGTCTTACTGATGAACAGAATGCGGAACAGAAATTCATTCTTAAGGAGTTTTTGAAATATGCTAAGATGGCTGATTATAAGTTCAAGCTTACTCAGGCATTCAATTATGATACAACAAGATTTAAGAATGGTGCTGCATTTAACAGGAAAGCCACTAAGACAGAGATAGCTAGTGCCAGCAACATATTTACATCTGTAGATGAGATATTGAATTCTACGTTTCTTGGTGACCTAATAGAATACATGGATAGGGGAATGTCAGCAATAGGTGCTATTCTTAAACTTGAAAGGGATGAGTTTGCAACAGTCCTCAATCCTATCATAAGACCTTATGAAGAAGAAGATTTTTTAAGTAATGATGATTTTGACAGGGTAGCTGACAAGTTAAGGCTTTCATTCCTTGATTATATCATTCATATCAAGAAAGGTATTAGTTCAGAGATAGAGAGTTTGTTAATAAACTCTTCTACAGCTATCACCTCTCAACTTGAACAGGCAAGAAAAAGACATCCTGAAATGATTATTCTCAAGGAACTTGTTCCAGATAGTCAGGATAGGGGTAATCCTGAGAATGAAACCAAGACAGTGAAGCTCAGGGTAAACCTTAAAACTGCAAATGATCAGGATATATATACAGGAATGATGAGGGAACTAAAGGAGATTGAACCTGAGTTATATAACAACCTTGTGAAGGTTGCTTTGCTCCAAGGTTCATATTCCTCTGTAATTTCCATAAAAAATATCATTCCTATAGAAGACTATGCTGCTCAGGTGAGTGACATAATAAACACTCTTACAGTTGATGAAGATGTCAGGAACTTTGCAGAGGGGTGGTTTCAGAGAAATAACTGGAGAGATGATAAGGTTGTTCCTGAAGTAAAACCTGGATTTATTTCTCCTTTGTGGGAAGAAGGGGAAGAGATACCTCAAGAGACAGGTACTACTGATAGGTTTGGAAATGATATATATCAATATATGTCTCCTTCATTCCTTATGTCCCCATTCGCACCTGTAATGAGTCAGAAGGTGGGATTATTAAGTAAATTGGGAGTGAAAGGATATAAGAATAGAATGATATTGATGTTAAGCGAGAAGTTCCATTCTTCTCATGTCAAATATGAATTCCTCAAGATAAGGAGAATACAGGTAAGGAAAGATGGAAGCATGATTGACATGAAAACAGGCAAGTCTATGACAAGAGCCACTTATGGTAACCTCAAGAGAAAAGGAAACAAATCCATATATGATATTTATTTATATCAGAGGGTTAATTATGGAGATGCAGCTAAAACACCAGTTGTCACTAAAGATGGAAAATATGTATACAAATTAGTAAATGCTCTTGGTGATGATAGATATGCTGTAGAATATGGAAGTGCTTTCTCTCCTTCTGTTATGGATAATGGAAGCTTTAAGATTGAAAATGAGATTCCTGATACAGATATTGTGTCTGCTCTCTATCCTGTTTTAAGGGATTATGTTGTTTCACCAGAATCACCGGATAATACAGCTAATG
>JAKPKF010000150.1 GCA_029553845.1 bacterium
TTCCTCACTATGGCTGGACAGATGGGAATCTTTCGGGCTAATGGGCGCCTGGGATTCTGGGATTCTGCTAATTCTGTTTCTTGGTCCTCCGTCCTTGATCACACAGATTTTACTCCTTCTCTGGAAACTCTCGCCGGAAATAGAATCTTTAACGCTGTCATTGGTCGGATTGTTGTTATTCGGGCTAAATCAGATGGATTCGTGATTTATTGCACCAGGAGAATTGTCGGAGTCAGGTATATCACCACAGGAACACTTCTGTGGGATGCTGATGCGATTACTGATGACATTGGGATTGCTTATCCAAAACAGAGCACTACAGGAATAACTGACAGCGATCAATATTTCTATGGTGGTGGCGCTCTTTATGCTATTGGCCAATATAATCAAGTATCCAAATCCACCCAATTAGTTCCTGTTTTCCCCGAAATTGTGGATTTCCTGAGGGAAACTAGAGATCCTGTTTTCTTGGAATTCTTTGGCGGCCGCTTCTTGTACCTTTATGTCATTGATAACAGATATATTGATGGCATGGTGCACTTTGAAGAGCACACGGTTCCTACCCTCAGTTTAGAAGTTCTTCCTGGATGGGATGGAACATTAGCTGATATGCCTATATCTTTAACTCAGATAGAAATAGTTCAGGCTCTTTATCAAGTATTCAATGGAAATACAGCAGAACAGCAATCAACAAAACCTGTAGGTGGGATCACTCCTATCTGGTCTGTTTCCACAACTAGATGTGATGCTAATTTTCGTGGTATTTTTGCTGGGAATTATGGAACATGGGGAGCTGGGCAAGATACTAATAATGCAATGATTGATGCTTCAATAGATGGAATCAGTTCATTTGTAACTTGGGTTGATATGGCAACTATAGAGGCACAAATAGATAACAACTTCAAGTCTTACAGTAATACAGGATTCTATCCTACTAGAGTCGCAGCTGGGGCTAGAGCTGTAGAAACTTTGTCAGAAATTAATAATGTTGTAGGTTCTCAATGGTATGAGTTCAATGAAAGATTAAATGGTATTCTTGATACTGTATCGAATTATCATGGTGATTATACTGTACAAGTTTATGGTACAGGTTCTCCCTTTATAGGATTGGATATAGATGTGCCAGAATTGATTACAATATTATTATCCAGCTCTTTTCCAGATTTTCCTACTGCTGACAAGATGACTGGTGTAGGACCAACCTCTATCTATATACGTCCTGGTAGAGTTACTATTCGAAAGCATATCACTGAAACATACCAGATAGCGGAAGTATCTAATAT
>JAKPKF010000152.1 GCA_029553845.1 bacterium
CAATCTGCGGAAAGAGTTGCGAAACTGGGATGGTAAAACACCCACATACGACCTACTACCACCTAGCCCCATTGAGAGCAAGCAAGGACAGGTTAGTCTGTTGAAAGTGATTACACTTGCGGTGGTAGTAGGATAATAAAAGTTCATTGTCATTAGAATAGTGGATATACAGTGGCGGAATAAGACGCTTCTAGATTTGCCTAAACAACGTGGTAGTTGTAGCGACAGCAAAGGTGCTGGTTCGAATCCAGCTAGGCAGAGTGCTGACTGAAATTGTCAGCCTGTGTATCCACTCTCTTAATGATAATATGAAACTAACCTTTTATTAAACACTCCTATGGACAACAAAGTACAAGCATTAGAATTGCTTTCAAACCACACACCAGCTGAAGTACTAGAACTCTTTGACATTGATATCTACGAGATAGCTACTGAGCTAGTTGATGGCATGACTGATTCGCAAGTTGCTAACTTGATTGATGAACTTAATAAAAAAGAAGCACTTTAAGCTTCTATAACAATAAACACTATGAAAAACGAGAAGAAGAAAGTCGTTGGTATCAAAGAGCTCGCTCGCTTAGTATCCGAGCAAGAGAGTGATATCAGTGCGATTGAAACAAAACTAAAAGACTTCGAAGGCGACCTAGACGACAAAGCAGCTCAAAGCGACTTAAGCGATTTAGAGTACAGAGTCTTTGAAATTGAAGACAATGTTAACGATGACAATGCGAAAGTTGAGATGATTGACGAATTAGTAGAGAAAGTAGAAGAATTACAGAGTGCTCATGCAGTAATCGAAGAAATGCAAAGCACAATAGATTCTTACTGTGACAAAGTTAACAAACTAGAAACGTTAGTTAAGCTGCTTATTACTAAGCTCCCAGACTCTGTTCTCGTAGCTTTAGTTGGTGAGAAGTACGACTTGAAGTGGTATGATTGCTTACAGAGTCGTTAGTCAAGCGATCCTTGAGAGTGACAAATCGTATGCAGCAAACAAACCTCAAAGAGTTGATGAAAAGAAACGAGTGTGTTATCTACAGAGCTGGAGCACACAATGGTTTTCTTATCTTTATCATTAAGTTCGCTCACTCGATGGTTGTCCAGAGAGTTTGGACAGACAAAGAGATGAACATTGTAACGTTCTCTTCAACTGGGAACTTACGTTTATTTAGTTAATTTTACAATTTATTTAATAATAAACATATGACAAACAAAACATTGGGAAAATGGCTAGTGTGGACGCTAGTAGCGGCCGTAGTATTATACTTTTTCTACGAATCGCTTGGCGGATTAATACTATTAGCTAACTGGGTATTCGTATTTATTGGCGGGTACAGGCTAATGACCATAGACGATAAAAAGAATAAGCAATAGAAGGGATAGTTGCCAAACATTGAGAAAAATGTTATAATTATATTATGGAAAAAAATAAAAACGACAAAACCGACAAAAAGACCACCCATATGAAAAACAAGAACGTGGAACATGTGACGGAACTCTTCTAGCTGCTGACAACTTCGAGACGTTATTCGTTGTTGGCAAAGACTGCAAAGACAACTCGCTTACTGTCATGCTTAAGATGAGCGAGAAGGACAAAGGAATCGAAGCTGTTAGAAAACTGTTTACTGCAATGGCTAATGCAGCAGAAAGACTGGTTTCTGATAATCGAGAGAGTGGAGCATTTATCGTTAGAGCAATTATCGGTGGTCTTAACGCTAGTATGGAAGTAGCAGAAAGCGAGAGTAAAGATTAATTTTTATCCTTACCTGTATATTATCTTATCTTTTACTTAAAAATGCCACTATGGAGCAAAGAAGCTGCAAATTCGTCAGCCTAATCTCCATTCTTTAAGTCAATAATTCATCAAAATATGCATAGTCATAAAGAACTGCTATTTACGAATACTTTGCAAGCTGTAAAACTTTGTAAAGAGAGACTAGTAGATAGCTTAGTACACAGTGCAAAGGAAGTTGAGTCAGCTAGAGAATTGGTTGCAGAATGTAGAGACATTGCTGCTTTCTTCGATGGTCTCGACCTCGATACAGTGATCTATCAGACATGCGAACTCTGCAATCAAGCAGTAGATGAAGACGGAAGATGCGGGTGTACAAACGAAGATGCAAACTTCTAATAAACAGCTAGCGTTCGAGTTCTTCATTACGATGCTACTCGTCTTTCTAGCAATGAAATTCTTAATGAGAATCTTATGACACATCCAAAGTATCTCCGTTCTCATCGAATTAAGACAATCTCCGATGAGCAGAAAATAGCAATTCAGAGAATGGCTCAAGCTGATATCAAATTGCTTGTTGTTAACTTCGAAGAGAAGATTCTAGCAAATAGCAAGACAGCTCAGATTCTGCTAGACAAAGAAGTAGCAACGATAGACAATGCGATGACGTACTACTTGTGTGAGTTAATACGAGAGTTAAACGAGCTTCTATGAAGTGCAAATTCTGTGGTAATCTCGATGCTTACATCGTGCTCGAAGACTTTAGGTATATGGTCAGATGCCCGAACTGTGGCTATTCTGGCTATCTTAAAACATATAATAGTAAACAAAATGCTAACACAAAACAAGTTTTCAAGTCACCTTCTAAAGAAACTTAAGGAAGTTGATCCGTTTGAGTTCAGAATATTCGAGAAACAATTAGAGAAAGCTCTGATTGGATTGAGCATCAACATTACTAGTTGTCTGACTAGATATAATATGCACGAGTCTCTTGGACTTACGTTCGAAGAAGCAGAGCAGTTCTCATCTCAGTTCACTGAGAAACTAAGGAGACTCTCAATGAACATCTTAGAGCAGATTAAGAAATCAAGGTAAGAGTATGTCACCGAAGAAGATTCTTCAATTGATAAAAGCAGGACGATATTCTCGTGTGCTAGCAATGGATCTTCACGGTAATGTCGTCATTGCTTATCTATACTATAATAAGCTGAGACATAAGTACTATCTCAAGAGAACTAAGAAATCTGTGCATCATAAGTATATCAATCGGAAGATTGCTCTAATTCACATTCAAGTAAGTATGCAGTATGTCAAAAGAAGAGATCGATCCAATTAGGCTAGCTTATTTCAAAACAGCGTCTGAGTCAGTTGCAACAATGGCACAAAGACCGAAAGTCACTGCTGTTAGATCTCTGGAGCAAGTCATTAAGTATCACCAGGAGCAACTCGAGATCTTGAGAGGAGACTGTCGGTTCTTAGAACTCTATTGCGATTGCTCTGATATGTTTGACGTAGAGAAGCTAAAAGCAGCACTGATAAAGTTGCATGTCGAGGAGCTTCAGAAATATCTGAGGAAAGGTAAACATAAACAATAGCAAGCATTACATCTGCTATTTACAAAAGTTTATTTGCGTATTATAATGATACTATCCAGTTCTTATTGGATACTTATTTATTTAACCTAGTCACTTGCTATTGCATTTGCAAAGCAACACTAGACGAAGTATGTTCTACCTAGTGAACACAGCTAACGAAACAGTTCGTAAAGCTGTAAGCAAAGTTTCACTACGAAGATTCCGTCGGAAAGCTAACGACGCTACTCTTCGTATCGTTGAAGGTGATTCACTTTCTAAGGCTTTGAAAGCCGAAGAGAAAGCTGCTTTGAAGGCTTCAAAGGAAGTCGATGTCAAAGCTGTCAAGAAAGCTGCTAAGAAACATGCAGCTGAGGTCTCTTCAGAAGCTCCAGTCAAGAAAGCGAAGAAAGCTTCAAAGAAGGCGACAAAGAAGGTCGCTGCTTAATTCATTTTAATTCTTTCCTATGCTTAAAGAACAGCAAAACAACTTCTTAGGTGGCCCAATCCTAGTCGACGACGAGGAAGAGATGGCTAACGAAGAGGTTGAAGTTGAGGAATCTGATGAAGATTCAATCCTAGATCTAACTGCTAAAGAGCGTAAGAACGCTAAAGAAAAGTTAGACTCTGGTACTATGCTCTTCCCTGAAGAGGAAGAAGAAGCTCTTGACATCGTTGGCAAAGGTAAGAAGAGAACTCGTACATCTGGAGAGGCCTCTCGAAAGAACCTCATTGAGATTCCTCAGGAGATTCTAGACGAATACGGTGATCTTCTTGCTCTATTTGATCCAGCTACGTCATCGAAGAAGTCATTTAGGGCTATGCGAAAGATGCTCGCTACGTTATGCAATATCCGTTACCCACGGAAACCAAAGGTAAAGAAAGCTAAGAAATAGAGATGAGAGAGCAGGTACCACAAGAAGAGTACACTTATGTTCGAATGAGGAGAAACGTTCGAAAGACGGTCTCACTTAACTTCAAGCATTACGAACTTCGTGTTAAAGCTTTGGTCTCTGTTAACTCTCGTGGAGAGCAATTCGAAGCTATCCTGCCACTAATTAAGATCTCAACACTTAAGAGGTGGTTCATCAGAGACGAGATTCTGTATGAGCTAAGAAAGATCAATGGGATTACAAACGCAGACCTTGAGATCGAAGTCTTTGCTGTATACGGAACAGAGAGGTATCTCGGTGAATACAAGAGGTATCTTGGTGAACTCTTCTTTGTGATGCATAACATTAACGAGTATGACAAAACTGAGTATCGATATCAAAACTCAAAAGCTTACTTCCAACAACCCGATAAATCTGAGTTTATCCCTGAAAGGCTTTGAGCTATCAGGTAAGATAGAATCGGAGTTCTGCTCGACAGTTGTTGAACCATTCAGAGTAAGCTGTTTCTCGATTGATCAAATCAGAGTTGCCCTGCTAGACTATATCGAGGGGATCTCAGAAATCGAGAATGCGAGTCACTTCACAGCTTTTTTAGCTGTGCAGACTGTTTACGGAAACCGTCATTTTGAAATCGAGCAATTGATTCCATCTGGCGAACTTATTCTTAACTGTGAACTATGCCACAACTCTTCGGCAAACACGGAATCGTAATACCTCCAGTCATGAAGTACATACCTGATAACCACATCTGGGCTTGTCTCTTCTATACAAAGAACGAAAGAATTACTATTCAGTTTGCAGAAAATGTTGCTCTCATCTCAAGTGTTCGAAAAGAAGAGAAGCAATTTACATATTTGATCGGTATCGTGAGAGACGGTAAAGTTATCTTTGACTCAGCATACAATGGCGAAGCAAAGGCATTGAAACAAGAGATTAAAGTGTTGGCTGATAAGCTGCACACAATCTCAAGACATAATCATCAGAACAATAGCTCGTCTATTACTGATGAAGCATTTATTATTAGTCTAACTAGCTACTATGGCAAACAAGATTGAAGTACTAGACATCACTCGTAGCTACTCGAGGAAGTTGAATATGAGTGCACACGGAGGACAACAGTACGAGACTATCGATCTCTACGCGTCGAGAACTGCGAAAGATGTACCAGTCGAAGATTCGAAGAAAGTAAGCGATGCTCTATACAAGATGTGCGTCGATGAAGTTGAAGCTCAGGTTGCTGAGATCGACAATGAGGTTAAGGAGATAGAAGATGAAGAGGTTCCAGCACCAAAGCGAAAGAAGTTAAAGACTCATGTTGGTGTCGAAATCGAACAAGAAGAGCTAGAAGCAATGGCTCCATTAATCAACTCTATCACATTGTCTAAATCGATTAAAGACCTGAAAGCTGCTGCTGCTGAGATTCAAGAAAAAGCTGATGAGCTTTCTGAAAGCCAGAAAGAATACATCCAGAAGTACTTTGCTCAGCAACTAAAGACACTAAAAGAAAATGCTCAATAATCTTGTTAAAAGCATTTCTTATTCTGCATACAGAGACTATCTGAAATGCCCGAGACTGTATTATTACAGGAGAGTGATGAAGCTCAAACTTCCATTTGATCCGATTCAACTCGTACTCGGTAAGTCATTTCATTTAGCTCTCGAATTGTTGGAGAAAGAGAAGAAAGACCCTGTCTCAGTATTCGCAACTGACTTTACTAAAGACAAAGTTACTGGCGTATCAATGTCTAAGTTCATGGCAGAAAGAGAAGAGGCACTTCGTCTGTTATCTTTCTGGTCAGAACATAAAGATGAACTGCTTTGTGAAGCAGGTATCGAGATTGATGAGACAGAGAGAAGGTTCGAGATTAAAGTCGACAAAGATCCTCTCACTGGCTTACGTCTCTCTCTTCCACCAATCACAGGTGTCGTTGATTATACAGAGAAATTACGCTGTGCTCTTGGAGATTATAAGACAAGTTCTAAGAAATACTCACAAGAGATGGTCGATGAATCTGATCAACCGACATTCTATTATTTATGGTACCTCATTGAGAAAGGCAAATTACCAGACGTCTTCTCTTACATCGTATTCAGGAAGGGCATTAAACGGCAGCCAATTCAAATACTGACTACGACAAGGACATTGACTCAAGTATCTAATCTCCTCAGTAGCATGCAGAGAGTTGTAATGCAAATTGAGAACAGAGAATTTACACTGAGACATAAAGAAGGAGAGTTTTGTGATTGCGGTCTTTATGAGGACATGCTAAGAGTCTAATTATGACAAAGAATAACATCGTAGAGTTTAATGCAGACCTGTGGTATACTACTACAGAGGTCGTTAATCTTTCTCGTCAAGGTTATTCTCCGTTTAAGTCGTTATCAACTCTTTACCGTTTGATCCACGATGGTAAGATTCCAGTTGTTGCTCGTGGTGAGAACAAGAAGAAGAAGTATTTCATCCAGGGCAAAGATATCATTGCTTTTGCTGAAAGTCAAAAAATTACTTTAGGCAAATCAGATGAAGAACAGATGTAAGAAGGTTGCAATCAGATTAGCACAAAGAGGCATCTCAGTTATTCCAGTTGGGAGAGACAAGAAACCTCTCTTCTCTTGGAAAGAGTATACAGAGAGAGTTGCAACAGAAGACGAGATTACTAAGTGGTGGAAAGACTATCCAGATGCTAATCTTGCGATCGTAACAGGAAAGATCTCAAATCTGACTGTAGTGGACGTAGAGGAAGGTGGTAGCATCGACTATCTGCCAGAGACTCTTACTGTCAAGACAGGAGGAGGTGGCTACCACCTCTACTACAGATACTCAGAGAAGTTTAAGAATGCTGTTCGCATTCGAGAGCTTACTGATATTAGAAACGACTCTGGTTACGTTATTGCACCACCATCAATCCATAGTTCTGGGAAGAAGTACGAATATGATAATCGACAGAAGATTGCTCAATTTCCTGAGCACCTCTTCTTGACTCAGATCATTCAAGAGAAGAAGAATGACTGGAACCAACTGCTTAAGGGTGTATCAACTGGAAACAGAAACGAAGTAGCTGCTAAAGTATGTGGACATATTCTAACAAAGACACCGATGTCGATGTGGGAGTATGTTGCATGGCCAGCAGTGAAAGAGTGGAACACGCACAATAAACCTCCACTCGATGAGACAGAATTACGATTGACATTTGACAGCATCAGTGGTAGAGTTATCTTCTCTCAGAATGATACAGAGAAGGAGATTTTTGACTTAAAGAGGTTAGCAATTAAGCACAGAGAAGCAACAAAAGACGGTCTAGATAAAGTAGTACCTTCTGGTTTCTCTGTTCTAGATTCGTACCTCAACGGAGGATTTAGACCAGGTGATCTTGTTCTTGTTGGAGCAAGGCCATCAATGGGGAAGTCTTCGTTTGCATTGTCTGTTGCATACAATGCTGCGAAGTTAGGAAAGAAAGTTTTGTTCTTTTCGATTGAAATGACAGCAATTGATCTTTATGATAGATTGCTATCGTTCGAGACTGGTTTACCCTGTACAAGCATCATCAATGGTACTGCTATGCAAAAAAGAGTTAGAGAAGGATACGATTCTCTCTCGAAGCTAGATATTGCAATTGCAGAACTATCTAGAGCAACATCGAAGACAGTAGACACAATGGTTCAAGATTACTTACTTGACCACGATGTAGACCTCATCGTTGTTGATTACTTACAGTTCTTATGTGATAAAACAACAAAGAACGGTAGTGATGCTAACAGAGTTGGCCAGATCTCGAGGAATCTCAAATCATTAGCAAGAGCAACAATGATTCCAGTACTTTGTCCGACTCAGCTAAATCGAAAGTCTGAGGAGGGTGGAAGAATTCGTGAACCAAGACTTGCTGATCTTAAAGATTCTGGAAACTTAGAACAAGACGCTGATACTGTCATTCTTCTGCACAGGACATTAGATGCAGACGTTAAGAACAGAACATCAGTTATTGTTGCTAAGAACAGAAAGGGAGAGACAGGACGTCTCGACCTTGCATTTAATTTATTAACAACTCAGTTTGAAGAAACTGACTAATTATCTTATGAAGTACATAGACAAGAAGTTAGCTAAGTTCGCTGCTGAAGGTGGCAAATTCATCAAGCTAGACGTTGGTGAATCTTTCAAAGGCACTTACTTAACTTGGAGAGCAGAAGTTGACGAGAAGTATCACAAGACAAAAATCGTCTTCACTTTCAGAACAGAGAACGGAGAAGAAAAGACTCTCTCAACATCAGCTAAGAAGGTAATTGCTAAAATGGCAGTAGTTGCACCAGGTAGCTTTCTACAACTTACGAAGTTAGGTGTTGATCGCAACCTTGATTACGCTGTGAAGGTTTTATCTGTACCTTCTGCTCCAAAGAGCGTAGAAGAAGATGATGAAGACGAAGAAGAGAAAGACGAAGAGGAAGATGATGAGGAAGAGGATGACGAGGAAGATGATGAACCTCTTTTATCAATCTAAGATATGATGCTGCTATTTGAGGGTTGTGATAAGTCTGGGAAATCAACTCTCTTACGCAACTTTGTTTCTGCTAGTAATACTGAGTTCAGATACTGGAAGAATGACGTCTTAAAACCGTCAACGTTTCACGTCTCTGACTTCATTCTCGGTCTCTATGCTGGTGTCTACTCTTCACTACGCTCTACAGATGCAGTGATAGACAGGAGCCACATCACTGAGATCGTTTATGGTCAAGCAATTCGAAGCTACAAGGTAGGTGAGAGATTCAAGGATGTAATCGATAATGAGATCTTTGGGAGAGCAATTGTAGTTTATGTAGATACTCCGATCGAAATAATCTTTGATCGTCTTACTAAGCTTGGTGACGATTATATCGACAAGACAGCTGTTGCTGCAATACGTCAGTCGTACGAAGAGTACTTCGAGACATGCAGACTCCCAGTTATCAGAATCGATGGCTCGAAAGACCAAGATGAGTGCTTAAGTCAACTAGTACACGAATATGGACATCTCAGAAAAGCATTTAACCGTTGATACAACGCAAGATCTCCTGAAGCAGATGTTTGATGCACAGGCAGAAGTAGAGAAAGAATTTGCGATTGTAGAAGGGTTTCCAGAGAGAATGATCTTTGGTAAGCTAGAGAACTTACACCATCCAGAAATCTGTCGTCATATCAACGACAATATCCTCTGGAGAATGGTTCAGGAGATCAACGAGGCTGTTGTTGCTTTGAAGAATGCAAAGACTTGGCGTAAAGCTAAATACTTTACTGATGTTCATGAGTACCTTGATGAAGTTGCTGATATCATGATCTACTTTATTAACCTTTGCTATGCATCTGGAATTGATCCTAAGCTTCTAACAGAAACTGTTCTGAAGAAGATCGAAGTCAATCGAGATCGCATACGCAGTAAGTACTAATCTATGCGTATATACCTAAACTGCGTAGAAGCAATTACAGACATCGGAAGAGAACTTAAAAAGTGTGCAGCTCGTGTACACACGCAGACGATGCAGAATAAAGTAATTGCAGACGATGACAATTATGAAACAAGAGAACTGCAAGCTTTTGAATTTTGCATCATCAATACTTCTGACAAGGATGAAATGCCTAATGCTACACTCGAGTGGCTACATGCTGAATTCAAAGAACGAATTGATCCTAATTTCGAGAATCCAGGGAAAGCATGGGAATTACGGAAAGATGTCTGGTCTGAGTTTTTAGTGCATCGTACTGGAATCTATCCATCTGTAAATGCTAAAGGAGACGAAAGAGACGTCTTTGAATATACGTACAACGAACGTATTCAGTGGCAGATACAACCTGTTATCAACGAATTAAGGCTCCACTCTGATTCAAGGCAAGCAATCATAGAAGTCCATAATCGCAAGATAGATACAGAAAGAATGGGAAAGCAAAGGATTCCCTGTTCTATGTTCTATCAATTTATGGTCAGAGATGGCAAGCTTGATGTTATCTACGTAATGCGATCATCTGACTTCGCTACTCATTTCCAGAATGATATCTGGCTTGCTGACGAATTAAGAAGGTATATTGCTAGTCAGCTTAATTTGCCAATCGGTAAGTTTATTATGTTCGTCTCTAGTCTGCACATCTACAAGAAAGACTGGGACGAGTTAAAGAGGTACTAGTATGTTATCACACAAGACAATTAGCTACTCAGAGTTCTTAGAATACTACACAGATAAAGAGTATGTTATTGTCTATGATGATAGTGACGAGATAATTCTGATCTACAGAGAAGATGACTGCAAAAATTATTTGCACCTAGTTGACTACCCGTACTACTTTGCTATCAGATACGAAGACTTTGTCGAGCATCAAGAAACATTCAGACAGCTAAAGCTGCGAAAGAAGATTATTAAACTCGAGAAAGAGAACGATGAGTTTGTTAAGGTCTTTGTTCATCAATGCTGCAAATACAGAGCATACGACGAAAAGACAGAAGTACTTGGTACTCTTGCTGCATTACGGATCAAGACATTTGAAGCGGATCTAACACCAGCACAGAGAATTACAATCGACCATAAGCTGAAAGTAGCTACGAAATACAAAACTCTCTTCTTCGATATCGAGACAGACGACAGGGGGAAGATCGATATCGGTAAGAAGAGAATCGTTTCAATTGCTGCTGTCAACGAAGCAGGAGAGGAATTCTACTGGTCTGGTAAAGATGAAGTTGAGATCGTAAAGGGCTTTCTAGATAAGTTAGTTCACTATGATCTCTGCATTGGTTGGAATTCAGAGAAGTTTGATATACCGTATATCAAAGAAAGATGCAAGTACTTTAGCAAAGAGATGAAATACTTCAACTGGAGACAGGTAGTGCAAGTTGATATGATGCAAAAGCTAATGGAGATCCATAAGAGAAATATCGACTTGATTAAAGAAGTTAGGTCGTTTGCTCTTAACTCCGTAGCTCAGCACTTCCTTGGCGAGAAGAAAGTTGAACACTCAGAATCAATCTGGGAATTATTTACTAAGAACCCCGAGAAATTAAGAGAGTATAACATTCAGGACTGTAGATTGCTTTTGCGACTTGAGCAGAAGTTAAAGATTATTGGTCAGAAGATTGCAGAGCACTCTATCTCGGGTTGCTTTCTAAACGAGTTTGCTGTCTCTCGTATTCTAGACACATACATTCTCAAGAATGCAGTTGGTTCAGGTGTACGTTTTAAGTCAAAGCCACCAAGAGAAGAACTTAATTTTGACACGAATAAGAAGTCAGGTTATACTGGTGGTTTAGTACTTGATCCCGTACGAGGACTACATAAGCATGTACTGCATTTTGATTTTACTTCTCTATACCCTAGTATCATTCAGACCTTTAATATTAGTCCAGAGACTTGGCTCAGAGAGAAAGAGCCAGGTGAGAACGACAAGAACTTTATCTATACTCCGAATAAGCAAGTCTTTTCGAGAGAGCTAGGTATCATCCCTAGTGTGATTGGTGGGTTATTAAAGGCGAGAAACGATATCAGGTATAATGAACTAAAGAATCTCAAAGAAGGTACACAAGAATACGAGGTAGCATACTTCAAACAGTATGCATTCAAGACAATCTCAAATTCGTTCTACGGAATACTCGGTGCAGACTTCACTCGATATTACAGAAAAGAAATTGCAGAGGCTATTACTCTTTCTGGACATTTTATGCTCAACCTCGTCAAACAGTGGTGTGAAGCAAAGGATATTCAAGTCCTTTATGGAGACACGGATTCGGTCTTCGTCAAAGCAGACCATGACTTGGATGAGAATAGAATACACACTCAGATTAATGAGTTTCTTGCTTACTATCTGTTTAAGCATTTTGGAATACTTGACTCGAAGATGGATCTTAAAGTTGAAGCTGTCTATGATTCGTTTTTACTTGTCGAGAAAAAGAAATATGTGAAGAACGAAGGTGGCCATCTTAAGATCGTTGGCCTAGAAGCAAGAAAGAGAGATACATTGCAGATTACAGTGCAGAAGCAAACAGAATTCCTAGAGAACGTCATGCTCAATAATTATGATCTCGATCAAACAATAGATTGGATCTTAGATTTGAAAAAGTATGTCTTATCTCATCAGATGACGAGAGATGAGGTTATGCTCCAGATCAAGTTATCTAAGCATGTAGACGAATACATGAAGAAGAAGAAAAATAAGAAGACAAAGGCAGTCGAACTCGACGAGAACGGTAAAGAGATTCTGCTACCGTCTTCTCTCTCTCATATCAAAGTTGCTAACTGGCTTAAGGAAAATAACATCAGAGAGAACGGCAACAATACGTGGGAGAAGGGGAGCTACGTTAAGTTCGTGGTTGTCGATGGTTCTAAGAAACTAGAGTCTGTCAGTATCCATAATTACGAAGACGGACAATACGATGCAGCTTATTATTGGGACGTAAAGATCTTCGCTCCAATACAGCGCATTCTTAATGTGGTCTTTCCAGAACACGACTGGACTGATTACTACGTTAATAAACCAAGAGCTAAAAGAGCTCGTAAACCTAAACTATGAAAAAGCAACTGACTATGAAAGATCTCATTAAAAAAGACGAGATCTCAGTTCGTAAAGGTGACGTCATCGAAGGCTACGAATCGATTCTAAGGTTAGCTTCGATGAGGATCAACGTAACATTCGGTTATACAATAGCAACTGTTTACAAACAGATGACATCAGTTGTACAAGACTTCGATAACTTAAAGATGTCTCTGCAGAAAGAATACGGGAAGGAGAAAGAAGTTGACGGCAAGAAGATGATTGACTTCGGAGAGAACGATCAAACAGTCAGAAACAAGATTAGTAAGTTCTTGCAGGAGGAGACTCACTTCTATACTCCTCGCCTGAAAGTCTCAGACTTACAGATTGATCTCGAGCCACAGATTATTGCTGATCTCTACTGGCTATTCACAAAATAAAGAAATGACAAAGATTGCAATCGGAATTGATCCCGGACTGAAAGGTGGTGTCTCTGTCATCCAGGATGGCAACTTACTCTCGTACGGTGTCTTGCCTACAGTAAAGGAGCTCTCAGTCAAGGGAAGGGTGATTTCAAGACCAGATGTAGAGAAGATGTATACGATGCTCAAGTCTATCAAAGAGTACTGCTCTGCTATCTCTGAACCTGCTATTGCAATTGAGAGACAAGTAGCGATGCCAGGCCAGAATTCTGTAGGCACATTTAATACTGGTAAGGGATACGGAATGATCTTAGCTGTTATCTATATTCTGTTCGGAAGAGAGAATGTACACATCATCAGTTGTAAAGATTGGCAATCTGAGTTGATTACAGAACGAACATTCGTAGAGAAGAGTAGACCGAAGAGAGAGAAAAGAAAGCAACTGAAATGTGATTCGATTGCTGCAGCAAAAGAACTTTTCAAAGTAAAGCAATTGAAAGCTACAAAGAGGAGTACTGCAGATCACGACGGTATTGCAGACTCATCTCTGATCGGGTATTACTGCTATAAGCACTTTACATAGCAAACAGACCAGCTGTTAATGAAACAACACTACTCGAAGGAGGAAAAATGAAACCTAACGTTTCGAAGATCAAGTTCACTCTCTTGAAGCAATCATTCTGTACTGTTTGCAAGAAACAAGTATTGCACGAGTACGGTATGCACACTGAGACAAAGATCCACTACAAACAGTGCATCTCTTGTGAAACACTAACTGAAGTCAAAGAGCAGTGATGATCCAGTTCGCTAGCATCTGTAAAAGCTAGCACTTTATTTTACACTTATGCTTATCGCAATTCTATCAGGTTATTACAGTGAAGCAGAACCATTACTGAAGGCAGCAGAGAAGCAAGGAAAGAAAGCTTTCTACGTAAACAGCGAGTACGACCTTAAGATGAACGACTTTACTGATGCAATCTACGTTGGTAGTTACGAGAAGAGAGCAGACTTCAAAGCACTTAATTCATTCATTAAGAATAAGCTATGCGATTCCCACATCTTTACGTATTAGCAGTATTTCTGCTAGTACCGATCTTTTACTTTCTCGGAATGATTTTGTACCGTCTTATTCATTTTTTATTACTAGGCTATGTCTAAATTCAAAAAGAAGAAAACAGAGCAGGAGAACTTAGCTGTCTTTGCTCACTCAGTCGAGAAGAACGGGAAATGGAGAGGAGAAACACCAGAAGAGTACAAAAGAAAGTACTCAACGATTGGATTCAAATCTGGTACTAAGCGAAAGAGAGAGCTCTAGCAGACTCTACAAAGTACATCCATCTTTAATCTCTTCATACAAAGAAACCCTGGTTGATTTCTCTTCCAGGGTCTTTTTGTCAGTATCTTATGGCAAACAAGATTGTAAGTATATGCAGAAATGATGAGATAACTATTAGTTTTTCAATTAGGCTATATATTATATCATCTAAACTATTTGCGTATTACTATGGAGTAAAAAAGCACTAAATTACTAGCTTCAAATAGTCTTATTTAGGTCTAGAATACCAGTATTTTGCAGTAGGTACTTTCCTTACGAGCATTTCTAGGTCTTCCTCACCAGTAGGTATAAAAACATCAATCTTATTCTGACCGTCGAATCGTTTGTTCATAGTATCACTAACTCTGAACTTACCATTGCCGTATGGAGTACGAATATGCTTAAGTTCTGGGATCACTATGAAAGTCTCTTCTTTCGTCTTGAAGTACTTCGCTCTAGCAGCTTCGTATTCGTCTCTGTTACCGATAGCAACATCTCCGAACTCTGGCTTTCTCATGAACCCATTCATATGTGGATCAGAGTCTGTCTGACTCGCAACAGGATTGTACACAGTGATCTTCGCAGGTTTAGCAGATGCTCTATCCATCGTCTCTTCTAAGATCCTGTACTGCTCTGCTTTGTCAACTTCTGCTTGCTTCTTCGAGAACTTAGCCTTTAATTTGTCAAGCATATCTTTCTGCTCCTGCTTCGACTTGAAGAATGGTATAATACCAATACCGAATGCAGACTTAGCAACATTAGAAAATGCATCTGTCATCGAATCATCTGAGTAGCGTACTGTTCTGATGTTGTTAGCTTTGAGCAACTGAACGATCTCATCTGGTGCATTGTGAGGTACGAGTACTGTATCAATCTCGTTAATGTTAACTCCTCTCAGTACCTTAGCTTCGAAGTACTCAACCTTGATATTGTTAATCGTTGTATTCAAGCTATCAATGAATCTCTGAGCTTGAGCAGTTGATAAGTTCAAGTCGTAATCTTTCTTCATGATCGTCTGAATGCCTTTCGGATCCTTAAATGCATCTACTGTCTTCAGTTTAGAGAGACGAGAGATAACATCTTCTGCTACGTCTACGAATGCGTAATCATCAAAGTCTTTTCGGATATCATCTGGTACGAGTTCTTTGAAGTTAGCAGTGACTTCTTTCAGCATTCTCCAGTACGAGTCTTGTGCATCCTTTCGAGTACCTAGTTTCTCCCTCTTCTTCTTCAGATCAATGAATGATGTGACTCTTTCTGCTAGAGACATCGTAAGTGGTGCTTTACCTTCTGTAATCTCACCTCCCTTCAGACTGACACCTGCTTCAAATTCTTTCTTTAGCTTATTTAATGAGAACTCATTCGTAATCAATCTTGGAGAGAAGACATCATCTGTGAACATGATAACGTCCTTATTAGCAGGGTTGATAGACTTCTTATTCAATACGATGTGATAGTCTCCGAATCCAAACGGGAACTTAGCTTTAGCTTTATCAAAGACTGCAACTGAAGGCCCCCATATCTTACCGTCCTTTACGATGTTTCGTAATGCATCTCCAGTAGTAGAATGGATTGCTAGCAACTGAGCAGATTCCTCTGCAGCTTCTTTAGAGAAGAGCTTAGTAGCATTACCAACCTTCTTGCCTGTCTTAGCAACATATTCAGAAACATTTTTTGAGGTTTGCTCAGTTGCTTCTTCTGTTAGCTCCTTTGTTGCATACTTAGCTAGATCGTCTGCTGTCTTTCCCTTTGTTGCTATTACACCTAATGCAAGACCAGCTATTGGAAGAACTTTAGACGATTGCGTGCCTCTATCATTACCATTGTTCTCTGGTACTTCTATCTTAAATGGATCTGCACCAGATTTGAGCATATCAATCGCAGCTTGTACTCTTTTCGTATCGTTCTCTGAAACTTTCTGTATCATCTCTTGTGCCATCTCAGTCTCTCCTGCATTCTTCAGCTCTAGCAATCTCTTAGCTGTTAGTAGAGCTCTAGCATTAGAACCAAGTTCTGTTAGCTTCTTCGCTATTATATCAACTTTCTCTTCATCTGTAAGTGAGTTAAAGTCATCTCTCTCTAGTGCTGATTCGAGTGCTTTCATAATTCCTTTTCCAGTATACTGTTGCATTGCTGCTTGTTCTTCGTTTGAGATTCTCGTCTTCTCTCCAAATAACGTAACAGTCCTATCATACACATTCGGGACTTGCTTTCTTTCTCCAGTAGTCGAGACGAGATCAAGTACTAACTGAGCTTCAGGTATGTCTTTCAGTGTAGTAATTGTACCAGGATTGAAGAAGACATTGAAGATATTGTTCTTCTCAAAGTTAACTTTAGTCTTTCCTAGAACATCAACCTGTGGTGCTAAGTCTCTTTCTGCACCTGGTATTCTGTTCTTTGCTCTATTCAAGATAGTTTCTAAAGTAGACTCTCCCTTTGTCTGCCTCTTGATGTTATCAGTATATTGTCTAAACTGATTTAGTAATGTGGGTGTGAACGAAGCTAAGCTGCTCTCAGCAGTTGTTGAGAGAGACTGCCCTAGGTCACCGTACTTCATGAAGTTCATTAACCCAGAGAGGACAGGTTGTTCAACTACTGTATTTGCACCTGAAGCGAGAGCATCTCCTAGCCCTTCAACAGAATTGTCTCCCATATTCGCACCGATTGATAGTGCAACAGAGATTGGTTGAGCCCAGTCGTATGAGTACATCACATCGTTCGGGCCAATGTGTGTATTCTTAAAGCCAGAGAGTACGAACCTCTTTAGAGCTGAGATATTGATCTTGTATTCTCCGCTTCCGAGAGCTTCTTTAATACCCGCTACATCAGAGCTCTTATCTCTCTTGCCTGTAATCAGTCCTTTATCAGCTAAGAAGTAACCAAGTCCTGTCATACCAACAGTACCTGTAATAGCTCTCGATAATGACATCGCAATGTCTCTGTCTTTCGCAAATGTTTTCTTTGTACCAAAGAAGAATGGTTCTGCTAACAGATATAAACTCCTGATGAAACCCATCGGAGAATAATCAATTGCTCTTGCTAGTAAAGCACCTGGTGTCTTCGGATATTTAAGTAATAGATCACCAAGACCAAAGTCTTGCTTTAAGTTCAATGCTTGTTTAATACCTACTAAACCCTTAGAGATAATGTTATCGTCTTGGAATGTCATGAACTTACCGTATTCATCAGCCATCTGCATGACAGCTTCGTCAGCTTGGTCTGCAAACTGAATTGCCATTCTCTTTAAGTCAGCACCTTTGTATCCTTCTTTCATCGCTCTTAGATAACCGAAGTCTGCAAGCATCTGTCCTGTTGCTCTCTTATATGCAGCATAGTCGAATGACTTTAGTGATGCACCAAGTGTTTTCTCTCCCCAGTAGAATGGGTTCTTAGCACTCTTGAAGACTTTGTTCTGAACTTGAAACTGGTTACTAATACCAAGAGTCTCTCCTTTCCAGCCAGCTCTAAGTCCCCTCATGAAGTTCACAAAGAACTTCTCTTGGTTCTTAGCTCTGAATGTTATTGTTCTATCTGCACCAGTTAACTTTGATCTGGCAATATCAATTGGTAGTGCTACTAACTTCATTAGCTGTTCGACTCTGTAGAAGAGTTCGTTACCGATTGCATTTCTGCCAAGGGTCTTCGGATTCAGTAATTGAGCTTGTGTTTGCACGCTTGAGACTTTAGCACCTAGAGAATTTCTTTTATAGCTTCCGAGAATAGCACCTATCTGTGCAGCTAACTCTTCTTTATAGTCTCCTGTAGCAGTCTGCATCTCTTTAGCAGCTTCGTAAAGCATCTTTGCGTCGTCTTCTGAGAGAGCAACTTTACCTGTTAAGAGTAAGTTTCGTTTGTTCTGCTTATCAACGTATCTCTGTGCATCAATTAGGATCGCCTCTGGTGATAAATGCTGATACATCTTCGCAGCTTGAACTGTTTGACCAGCTTTAGTTAGTTTCAGAGAGATGTCATCAGCCATACTTGCAGCAAGCTCATGTTTACCTTCTTGCTGGTATCTTTTGATCAATTCAATTCCAGTCGTGACAACACCAGCACTAGGTTCGTCTGCTTCTCTGATTTTCTGAGCTACTAATTCAGTTCCGTGTTGATCAATGACTGCATTCGCTCTTGCGATAGCATCAGCATTCTTCTGTACTTTGTATGTAGGAAGATTCTTCTGTATCTCTTTTGCTGTCTCTGGTGCAGTTATAGGTGAAGTAGCAACGTTCTCAGCAAACTTACTTGTCTTTGTTTGTGCAGTAGATAGATCAGATGCTGCTCTCTGGAAGAGATTTGCAGTCTGTTCAGTACCTTCTTGAGCTATCTTGCCTTCTACAGGTATATTTTGAGCATTTTGTACTACTTTATCAGGCAGAATTTGCTGTGTAGTATCTCCAATTTGATTAGTAATAACTTTACCTGATGGATTACTTGGCTTATTAGAAAAAGTAGGTACTAAATCATCTGTTTTGCTAGTTTTTGATCCTGCTTCATCAAGAACTGCTTTTGCAAACCTGTTCTTCGATTTTGAGTAGAGCTTTCCTAGTCCAATAATAGCAGCAGGAATAGCAGCACCAACACCAGCACCAACAACTGTAGACAAAGCAGACTTACCAATTGAAGGATCTTCTTCTTGTAGAGAACCAGTTAGTCCGTATGAAGCTCCAAGTGCTGTTCCCTCTGTGATCAATGCTTTTGCTCCAACTTTCGCTTCCTTTACTAGCTTAAAACTTGTACCAGCTGCAGCTTTCTTTCCGAGAGATGCTAATGAACCAGCAGTTGCAATATCAAGTCCTAGACCTGCCCAATCTGCTACTACTTGCAGGTTCGATTTGTTCAAAACTGGTACTAACTCTCCAGCATCTCGCCTGTCTTTCATGTTGTCGTTGAAGACTTTCTCTAGACGTGTTGTGTCTTTTCCAGCTTTACGATTAGCAATGATCTGCTTTACTAACTTTGCATTAGCATCGTCAAGGTTTGACTGAGACTGTAATGCTTTGTTAACGTCTTTCTTTAAGCCTGGTACTGTTGTAGCAGCAATACCACCTACGTTCTCTGCTACTCTCTTTGTATTATCAATTGTAGCATTCAGGAAGAACTTCCCTACCTTCTTTAGTATTCCAGGTTTCTTCTCTTCTTTCTTCGTCTCTTTCTTCGTCTCTTTCGTTGTAGTAGGAGAAGTAGTAGCAACAGGTTTAGCAACAGGTGTTGCATCAAGGAATCGATTACCTGTTGCTTTCTTCACTGGTTGCGTACTTGTCGTATTTAACGACTGTAAAAATCTGTTTGCCATAGATGTGATTATAATTCGATGCCAGCTACTCCATAGTTACGAGACGGATTGCGGACACCTTTGAACTTCGTATCAAATGAAGTAGGGTTACCTCCGTTCTGAATCCAAGTATTTCTGAATTGCAAATAGTACTCAGGAGAGATAAAGCCACTTGGTTCTACTACTGCTCTAACTGCTTCGAGTGCTTCTTGTTCAAGTTCTTTCTCTAGAGAACTCTGAGATCTCTGAGAAGTAGATCTTCCGCCTCCAGTCTTCTTATTCGGATCTTTCTCAATCGGAGCCATGTAAGTTCTACCGTTAACTGTTACCATAACTCTTCCCTTTCTGACGTATTGATCTCTTAGAGCTGGTGTACTCATGTAGACGTAGCCTTTGCTAATCAAGAGTCTTTCTTTCTCTTCTTGAGAGCTCTGAGCATCCGATAGAATCTTTTCTGTTTCTGCTTTTGTCTTCTCGTTCTCTAAACGTGCCTTCTCTTCTCTAGCTAGTTTCTCTTGTTCAGCTGCTACGAAAGCAGCTTGCTGTGAATCATACTCAGCTTTATAAAGAGCCTTAGCTTGTTCGACTGTATAGCCACCAGCGTCTGCTATCATCTTCCAAGTTGCATCATCAATCTCTTCTGGTGCCATACCAGCAGTAATGAAGTTCTTTCGTAGTTCTGCAGCATTTGATCTTATACGATCAGCTTCTTTCCCTTGATACTCTAGCCAAGCTTCTGCGTCTTTAGTTCTCAGTTCTGTTGCTTTCAGAATATCATCATCGATCTTAGTCTGATAGTCGCTCATGATCTGTGAGATCTTCGCTTGCTTCTCAGCTAACTTAGCATCAACAATACTCTGGTTATATGCTTTCGTCTTATTCGTATCTGCTTGTCCAGAAGGAGAGCCTCTTTCACCTGTTAGAGCTGTAATGTTGTATGAACTACCGAGTCTCCCTGTGTTATCTCGATAGATCTGATCCATAATACCAGAATACATCTGCTCGATTGTAGCTATCTCTGCTTGCTGCTGTTCTAATCGTCTTTGTCGTATTCTCTCTTCTTCTGCAGCAATCTCTTCTGGAGTCTTAGGTTTCTTATTAGCATAGTAAGCTGCTATCTCGTCTTCTGTAGTTTCTTTTCTTGTACCGTCTGTATTGTACGTTACTGTCGTATCAGGTTGTTGCTGAGTTGTAGCTGGCTGAGGGCCAGGAATAAACTTCTGCCAGCCATTAGCGTAAGTTATCAGACGTCCACCGTTGATTTGCTCTTCTTTAGCAACAGCAGGGCCGACGTACTTCCCGTTCTGCCAAGAACTAGGGTCATTTGCTTCTTCGATTGTTTGTCCGTAGTCATTTACTGTTACCAGTTGACCATTACGGTAGACTTGTGTAGGCATATTTGTAAATTAAGTTAGTTATCCTTTAAGAATAGTAGTTGTGTTAATTGCTTTTATGATACTAAGACTTTAATGTATTTACCATTATTTCCATTAGCACCATCAGCTCCATCAGTTGACGTCCCTATTCCATTTGAATTTGACTTAGTTCCACCAACGCCACCAGATACATTAATTGTTCCTACTGTTGGATATGAACTATAAATCATAATAATTAATCCACCTTGTCCACCAGCACCACCTCCAGACCCTCCAATTCCATAACCCCCAGCCTGATAATATGTCCCTGCGTTACCACCCTTCCCACCAGTAGCCGAAATTGTTCCATTATTTACTATGGTTTTTGCAGAAATATAAACTATTCCACCATTTCCTCCAGCTCCTCCACCACCGCCACTAATATTATTCTCATGGACATCTACAGACCCAGACGCCCCACCGCCACTTGAAGCAGAACTGCTTAAAGTATCTAGTGATGTTACACCATTTAACAGATATGGAAGAAAATTAACAGAGGTCTCTGAATCTAGTGCTGTTGTCTTTTTATTTCCAAAATTAAAATAAGTTGCTTCTAAAGTTGCTGTTCCGCCAGTTCCTCCAACTTGCTCAACCCCAGTACTATACCCTTTTCCACCTTTTCCTCCATTAACCCCATTAACCCCAGTTATGCTTGGGTTAAGAGATGTTCCGTCTCCTCCAGCATTACCACTTCCATTACCAATTCTTCCCGCACCACCATCTCCTCCTGCTAATCCTCCATAAATAGTTCCAGCAGCTAAAGCAGCACCACCAGTCCCGCCAGCTCCCGCAACTCCAGCAGAAGAATTTCCTCCATTTCCTCCATCGTTGCCATTCCTTGCTATTGTTCCATTATTAGTTAATGTTTTCATTACAAAAATTCTATATCCATTAGGGTTTAATATGACCCCACTATTTACAGTTAAATTGTTATATTGTTTATCTTCTGTTAGTGTCGTATTGGTGGTAATGACGACATCACCATCAGAACCATTTCCGAACAATTTTGCTAAATCACCATCTACACTCAAGCCATCAGTAGCATCATTTACGATACCCCCTCCACTCTTTAATTTTATGTTATTGTTTACTTTGTTTTTAGGCATATTGTTATTTG
>JAKPKF010000153.1 GCA_029553845.1 bacterium
TGGAGCAGCATATTTTATACTTGCCCCTATAGAGTCAGCAAAAAAGGCGGTTGTGTATCTGTCCATCAAGTACGATTCATCGAAGGTGGTATACATGCCATTGGTAATCTGCTTCTTTGTCTCTTTGCCAATCTGGATATATACGCCCTTGATTTCCTGTTCCATCGTTTTAAGGCGGTTGTAAAGGTTCAGCGTCTTGTAGTAGTCCGCTCCGTCAACCCCTACAAGGTATTTCTTGTAATTATCCCCTACAAGGGATGTGATGGAATCTCGCCCGAACCGATAGGTTTTCTTGATTTCGGATTCAATGCTGAGGAGGATTGAGTCTATTGTTTTACTCTTCTCTGTCTGCATCTGTTTGTAGGTCAAAACAACCTCCCTTGAGATTGTGCTTCTTTTATTCTTTTTTCAGCTATGGTAAAGTAGCCTTCATCTAGCTCTATTCCAATAAACTCACGATTGAGATTTACACAAGCAACTCCAGTGGTACCACTGCCCATGAATGGGTCTAAGATTATGTCGCCTTCGTTGCTCCATGATTTGATATGGTCAGTTGGAAGTTGTAAGGGGAATGTGGCTGTATGTGTTCCAACTTTTGTTGAAGATTTTATATCCCAAACATTATGCCTTTTACCTAACTTATCCATTTCCCATTCAGTATTTGAATATTCCATAAAATCACCTTTTCTAAAAGTGTTTTTATATTTATTCTTATTTACTATTTTCTCTTTACATTCAAATCCTTCAAACTGTAGATTTTCAAATTTATCTATTTCCTCTTCTTCATTATAAGTAATATTCTCTCTATCATATATAAAATTTAAAGTTTTTGGTTTTCCCTTTGTTAATATAAACATATATTCAAAGGACTGGATGTAAGCATTATTACTACCAAAATTAAAAGGATTAACCTTTCTCCAAATCATAGTATCATGCAACTTGCCACCAATCTCCATCCAGTACAACGCTTGTTTAAAAGACGTTCCTGTTTCGCTTCCATTGATCGTTGCATCATTAACAACCCATACACAAACACCACCATCCTTTAAGACTCTAAAGACTCCATCAAGAACAGGTTTCCATATATGCTCTCCCCATCCTGTGAAGTCTTTGCCGTAGTCTCTTAGATTGTCGTATGGCGGTGAAGTCATAACCATGTCGATTGAGTTGTCTGGAATATCTCTCATCTTATCTATGCAATCACCATGTATCAGTTTCATAGTAACTCC
>JAKPKF010000165.1 GCA_029553845.1 bacterium
GGGAATAACTTTTAAATTCCGAAACTTATTATGTGCATGGGAAAGGGGTCTATCTCCAATTCGCTACCCCACCTTTAAATTAGGGGATGACGGTAGCCCCCAGTGTTAAACTACCGAATGTTTAATTTTTAAAATATTAATAAGATGGAACTGAAAGGTTTAGACGTGCTCAAGATTCGCTTACTTCCAGGCGAATTTAAGTACAAGGATGGAACTAAAATGGAAGGACAAACTTACAGGCGTTACACCACAGGGGGTAAGGTGTTCATTAGCAATGATGACACCTTCAGGGCCTGCGTTGAAGAAGGTGGATTGTTCAGTGCAGAACTTGGTACTGATGAAGAAGACAGGTTGTTCCTCACTGACTTTATTACTTGGAAACAGGTTAAAGGGCAGAAGCGCAATGAAGTTGAGTATGCGAGCATTACGGTGGACAATTTCAAACCGAGCACAGTGGCTCAGTTAGAAGAACTGTCGTAATGAAGGGGCCTTAGTGCCCTTTCATATATAAGGGGAAGGAGTATTCGACTGATTGGGTGGGTGGGTTGAATTACTTCTTCTCCTTATATTTGTCTGTTTTCTGTCTATTTTATTATCTTTGTCCTATTTATATGAACATAAATATGACAAAAATGAGATATAGATGGCAAAAGAAGAAGAAAACCTATTATGTTTTAATGGATAAAAGGCATAATACGGTGAAAATAAGTACTACAAAACAGTATGCTGCTGATAAAATGGGTATTAATGTTCGTACCATTAATAGGAATATGAATAAGGATGGAACATATGAGAATGATGATTTCATACTCTGGAGCAGGATAGCTATTGTTAAGTGTATCAAGGGGTTTGCTCTTAATACGTAACATTTATACGTATGATTTATACGTAAAAATTGTACGTATAGATGTATGGGTGTTCATCATTAAAGGGTGTATGTATGCTCTCTTGAATGAGAATAATTGGTAGTGATTATATTAAATCATGGCATTAAAGTGGTCTGAGCCACTATAAATAGGTTATTAAGCTCAGAGCGTTGTTGTGTATTATATACATGATGGGTTAACATTATCAGGTGAGTACACGCTGAAGAATAGTAAGTGTGGAATTGGCAGAGATGTCATAATCCTGAGCCTTTTGATGATGGTATAAGTTGGGGTGAATCAACTATCCATAACAATTATCTACCTTTATAATAAATCCTTTGGTAGAGAGGTGAATAATATGTTAGTAACGAGTAAGGATTACTATGATTTCTTTCAGAAAGTTCTTGACAGTCTTATTGGCGGAGGTAGTGTAACCAAAGCTAGAAAGACATTAGCAAGAGAAGGATATGAAATAAGGAGAACTGTTTACAATCAGTGTTCTAATCAGTTCATTGATGAAACTGGTAGGAGTAGAACCTGCCAGTGGAATCCACAAACGATCTTCATCCAGAGGATGGATGAAGA